>CAMZLN010000077.1 GCA_947311465.1 uncultured Saprospiraceae bacterium | reverse complement strand
CTAACTTGATATAAAATAAATCAATAATAGTGGTTTATTTTAGGTTTCTCCAAAATTACAGTCTAATTCCTAACAGAGTATTCTAAAGGAATATTACTCATTATATTTTTAAAAAATTTATCGTGAATATTCTTTATTTTTTTTGGCATAACTTCCGTTTTTTTTGATGCCACAAATCTGACCAAAAAAGTATAAATTATCCGTTATTAAACGTTTATAAACGTTTATACTCGTTTAATAACGGCTTAGTTTATTGAAATACAGATAGTTATATTAATTTTAGAATTTTCATTGTTTAGTGTATGTCAATACTGTCCAGCCATTTAATTATGGTAAATATCCCCAATCCATCTCTTTATTTCATCCCAATCTCTATAATCACCTTCTTTTACACCTATAATCGCAAATATCACCCTTGCAAGCATACGTTGCCCAAACGACATTTTGCTATAATCTAAAACGCCTGCAAATTTTCCAAAAGTATTGATTTTTAATTTGGGAACTTTCTTTTTAATCTCATCTGCATAAGCAGTTGCCTTTATCTGTGCCTGCTCTGTTTTCTTTGACAAAACCAAACAAACTAAAAATAATGAAACTGATTTGGTGGATAATTCATTTTCATTTTTAACTATAAAATCCTGGGCATCACTCATCCATTTGTCATATTGAATGGCACTTCCAATGATTATGTCGCTATATGGGGATAAATCTTCAACATCACTTATCTTTAAAACATCAATCTCTTGATGGGAATCGGGTAAATTTACTCCAATAAATTTTGCTATTTCTGCAGTTGAACCAAATTGACCATCGTAAGCGACTAAAATTTTATTTTGATTCCCGATATTGATGGATTTATGCATGACTGTATTGGAATTATTTTGTGCTATTGAAAAATATCTATTAAAGGATAAAAATCCAATTGTTATAGCTATTAATTTTGATACATCTATTATAAATTTCCTTCTGGATTGTCTCTTTTTCATACTATTTCACTTTCTTGGTCCAGTAAACAAAGACGATTAATATATATTCAATGGATGTAATGAAGAGCAATGGATTTATAAAAAAGCTTTCATAACTTCCACCATGTGGAATAATTACATACGGAACGCTAATCAATGCGTCAAGTATTAAGCCTATGGTGGACATCGCAATTCCAAGTAATAATCCATTTGTTTTTGCTCCTGATTTGTAATAAAATTTCGTTCCTAATATCACGATTGGAATCAATAGGACATACAATATTAGATTTTGTTGTAATTCAGAATCTTTTATTGTTGGGATAAAACTCATTACTGTAAATGTGATAAAAATTAGCACCCAAATCATTGCTCCTGAGACTAGTGTTCTTCCTACTTTCATAATGTTATTTTTAAATTAAAAAATCTAGAAATTTAGCAAGAAAACCAACAAATTTGCGAAAGCAAAGTCGTAGCAACTTCAACTAAATCAATAATAATACAAAGGTGCAGCAAACAGATTTTAGATGTTTGTCGGAAAAGAAGTTTGATTTGTTTGAAAAGTTACTTCAATTTACTGGGACGAAATCCAAATTTTTTAAGAAAGGCATTTGAAAATGAACTGACGCTTTCATAGCCTACAAACCAGCTCACTTCTTGGATATTCATTTCGCTATTTCGCAATAAGTCGTTCGCCTTTTCCAATCTTTCGTTTTGAAGATATTTGAAAACAGGCACACCGAACAAGGCTTTGAAATTCTTTTTAAGACTATTGCTATTCAGACCTATCATTTTTGATAATTCATTTAAACTCGGTGGAGTGGCAATATTTTTCGACATTATATCTTTTGCATTATAGAGTTTTTCCTTTTCAGATGGCTTTATGGATTCTTTTTCTCCATCGGAAATATGAGCAAAAAAGTGGGTGAGAAGTTCTGTGATTTGACTTTGTAGAAACATCTTTCTTAATGTACCCGTGTATTTTGTACTGAATATTTTTGAAACCGCATTTTGCATTTCGGGTGTCATTATAAAATAAGGACCTTCTACATAATCTTCTTTTGGATTTAATAATATCTTTAAATAATCCGTATAAATGGCTTTTTCATGAGCTGGCAATTTGTCAATATTATTTAAAGTGGAAAATATACTTACACTTTGCAATGGTTTTTCATGTGCGATTTTATGAACAAACTCTACGTTCTTATTGCCATAAAATGAAGTCGCAATCCCTGATGAATTATTGACATTTTTCACTTTATCTCCAAAACTGATGGTCATTTCTACATTTCCCGAACCGTAAAACGAGAATCCAATAACCTGATCGTCAAGATCGCATCTTTCAAATGTCGTTTTTGTGTCGTTTGATTGTTCGATTAATACGATGAAATTGTTTATTTCGAGAATGTCTGTTGTCATTTATTTGACTTTATTTACTTGTCCAACAAGAACAGTAAAGAAAAGGATAAGGTATTTTTCTTTACTCTTTAATTTTGAAATAAGTCTTTAATGGTTGTATGAAATTCATTATATTTTCCATTATTTTCTTCTTTTTCAACGAGATAACCGTTAACGAAATTGATAAAATCATCTTCTGATAGACTTTCAGTAAGAAATGGTTCTATTACATTCATCCTTAGATTTACCAGTTTATTAATATCTAATAGTAATCTTTTAATAGTAGTTTTTGCTGCATTATTATCATTTGATGGGTAAATATGTCCATCTGCGGTATATGTAAATTGTTTTTCACAATTTGGGTCATCAATTGGCGAAATCAACAAATTTTCATCAAACCAATTGTCTTTACTATTACCACAATGTAAAGGTTCTCCTTTTTTTATTATGTTTTGACAAGAGCATAAAAAATTTGAATATTCTAATTGTAATTGAGGAAATAAATTTTGGTCTTGAGGTCTGAAATGTTCTATATGATAATCATTATCTTTTAATTCTCTTTCACAGTAACAACAAATATACCCTTGCTCTTTTAGTAATGATGTAAACACTTCATCTTTTTCTGGATTTTGCAAATTATTAAATGAAGGCTGCCAATCATCATTAGTTTGATTCTTCCAATTTACAAACTCTTGCGGTTCTATATTCTTAACTATATATTTCATTTCCCAATAATCTCTTTACGCTTAATTAGAACTCGTGCCTTTGAAATTTCTGATTCAACACCTATATATTCTTTTTCGTAATCATCAATTTTTTTCTTTGCTTTATCTATTTTGTTTTCTTGAATCAATTTATATATTTCTTGTAAATCTCTTTTTGATTTTAAAGGTCGGGCAGAAACTCCGAGAATATCTTCAAGTATCCGATCCGTATTTTTGCCATACGATTCTTCAGGCTTTGACCAACTTAATACATTATTTTCGTTTCTTAACAAGAAAATACTTTCAGGTTTAACATGACTTAAAACTTGCGGTGAATGTGTAGTAATAAAAAATTGACAATTAGGAAATAACTCTGTTAGTTTCGGGATGATAAGTCTTTGCCATGAAGGATGTAAATGCAAATCAACTTCATCGATTAAAATAATTCCATCACCTTTTAAAGGTTTTTTACTGTTAGGGTTTGCAATAGATAATCTTCTGGCAATATCCCCAACCAAAGCAATTAGATTTTTTTCTCCATCAGAAAGTTGTTCAAGATTAAAAGTTTCTCCATTTTTTTCTACAAGCATATGTGGGCGTGGCACCCTTTTTATTCTTAAATTTGAATATCCTTCAATAAAGTTTTCTATGGTCTTTGTTACAATTTGAATTTCTCTACCTTGATTTTTTGTTGCCATATCTTGACGATTAGCATCATTATGAACGATTTGTTCAATATCTGATATGAAAATTTCGGTAACTTTAGACCACGCTTTCTGATTCTTTTTTAACGAAGGATTATATTCTTTGAAAAGAGTTTCTATCTCATTTTTAGCTTTATCACTTGTCCACCACAAACTTATCAAAATAGAAAAGTACAATAATTTCCAAATAAACATAATAAGCGGATTATTACCATTTTCAAAATTATTCTTATCGAAAAATCTTTCTAATTCCCTAAAAATTCTTTCAATAATATGAGTTGCAAATTTTGAAGGTTCGATTAAATTATCTTTTCGTAAATCAGACAAAGAACTCATTTTGTGTAATAGATACTCAATATCATGCAAAAGCCTTTCAAAATAATGCTTTTTCTTAAATTTAGATTCTATTAAATGTAATAAATTAATAAGTTCAAAAAATAAAAATCGCGGTTCTTCATAGATT
>CAMZLN010000076.1 GCA_947311465.1 uncultured Saprospiraceae bacterium | reverse complement strand
GTTGCGCTGCTATTATTTACTTTCACCCCCTTTTGAGCTATTAAGGGAATTGTGGCTAATTACTAATTACTAATTACTAATTACTAATTAAATATGAATAATTTTATTCTTAAAATATGAGCATTCATGGATATTTACAATTTTTAATATATTTTTCCTATTTTTGCAATTAAATTAAGCACAAAAATGGCAAATTTTAGGAGAAATCACAGTGGGGGCGGAATGAGTGGAGAAATGTTGACTAAATTCGGATTGTTTGGAGTAATTTTCGCAATCGTCTTTTTTATCTATACACCTTCTGAAAATGATGAGCGTATTGAATTGCCATCTCCATCAGATGTGGTAGTTTCTGGTGATCCGAATGCATTCGCAGCTTTTTTACCTTCATCACATGGAGAAGTTGTTTACCATAAATTTTATACATTATCCTATATTGAAAAAGACGAACAACCTGAATGGGTTGCCTACGAAATGACAAGAGATCAACTGAATACAAAACATGTTCCAAGATCAAATAATTTTCGGGATGATCCTCTCGTAACTACAAAATCTGCATCAAAATGGGATTATAAACGATCGGGCTATGATCGAGGCCATTTAGCGCCTGCAGGTGATATGGGCTTTGACAAAACGGCTATGTCGGAGACATTTTTCATGAGTAATATGAGTCCCCAAATTCGTCATTTCAACGGAGGTGTTTGGCGAGAATTAGAAGAACAGACCAGGGATTGGGCTAGAAAATTTAAAAAAATATATGTAGTTACGGGACCAGTGTTGAAGGAGAAACCTCTCGATGTCATTGGAAAAAATGACGTTTCTGTTCCAGCAGCATATTACAAAGTGATATTGGATTATACAGATCCTGAAGTCAAAGGGATTGGTTTTGTAATGCCCAATGAAGTTTCAGATAAACCATTGCAGGATTTTGCAATGAGCATTGATGATGTTGAAAAGATTACAGGGATAAACTTCTTTGAAAATCTAACAGGAAACGGTGATATTGAAGCAATTGAAAAAAAATACAATATTAATCAATGGAAATTTAGTAAAAAACGTTATAATCTTAGAGTAAAGCAATGGAATTTACGTTGATTTCTATGCGATCAAATTGAATAACAAATAAACAAAAATAAAAATGAGTAAAATAGAAAAGTTTATTGCCGAAATGAATGAAGATTATCAATTCAAAGGCGAAAGTATCGTTCTTGGTGGAGCGATGATAGATGGGGAATGTCAAACCAATACTTTAGTCAGCATTCCTTTGAAAATGATGAATCGTCATGGATTAATAGCTGGATCAACAGGCTCTGGAAAGACCAAAACCTTACAGATTTTGGCCGAAAATCTTTCAGAAAAGGGAGTTCCTGTTTTGCTGATGGATGTGAAGGGTGATTTAAGTGGAATTGCAGCACCTAGTCCTGGACATAAAAAGATTGACGAAAGACATGCACAGATTGGAATCCCTTTTGCGCCCGCAACTAGTCCTGTCGAATTTTTAACCTTATCTGATGAAAAAGGAGTTCGATTAAGAGCAACGGTTTCTGAATTTGGACCTGTTTTATTTTCAAAAATACTGGATTTAACAAGTACTCAATCGGGGATTTTAGCAATAATTTTTAAATACTGTGATGATGAAAAAATTCCTTTATTGGATTTAAAAGATTTGAAAAAGGTCTTGCAGTTTATTACAAATGAGGGGAAAAAAACTTTTGAAGCTGAATACGGTCGTGTTTCAACGGTTTCGGCGGGTACCATAGTGAGAAAGATTATAGAATTGGAGCAACAAGGGGCAGAACAATTTTTTGGTGAACGTTCTTTTGAAGTGGAAGATTTGGTAAGACATGATGAAAATGGAAAGGGAATCGTTTCTATCCTTCGTTTGACGGATATCCAAGACAAGCCTAAATTGTTTTCTACTTTCATGTTGCAGCTTTTGGCAGAAATATACAGTACTTTCCCAGAGCAAGGGGATTCTGATCGTCCAAAATTGGTATTATTTATTGATGAAGCTCATTTGATTTTTAGCCAGGCTTCAAAACCATTATTAGAGCAAATCGAAGCTATTGTAAAATTAATTCGTTCAAAAGGTGTTGGAATTTATTTCGTCACTCAAAATCCTGTTGATATTCCAGATGCAGTTTTATCGCAATTGGGAACTAAAATTCAACATGCTTTGAGAGCATTTACTGCAAAGGATAGAAAAGCGATTAAATTAGCAGCACAAAACTTTCCAGATACACCTTATTATACAACATCTTCTCTTTTGACAGAATTGGGTATCGGTGAAGCTTTGGTAACTGTCTTGAATGAAAAAGGTATTCCTACACCATTAGTACATACACTATTGCGTGCACCCAAATCAAGAATGGATGTATTGACTGAAAGAGAAATCAATAAAATAGTTAAAGCCTCCGAAATAGTCGAATTGTATGAAGATGTTGAAGACCGAGAAAGTGCCTATGAAATTTTGAATAAGAAAATAGAACTTTTTCAGGAAAAAGAACACCAAGAAGAAATGAAAAAACAGGAAGTTAAAGCTAAAAAATCGACTTCTAGACGTAAAGAAAAAAGTACATTTGATAAGGTTGTCAATAGTTCGGTGGGTAGAACGGTAGTGAGAGAATTGACGCGTGGATTATTAGGTGTGCTTGGCATAAAATCTTCTAGACGTAGAAGACGAAAGAAGAATTCTTGGTTTTAGTGCCTTTGAGATTATAAGATAAGTATAAATCGTTGGCACAGTAGTATTCCTTTTTTGCTTTTGGTCGAATATGTTTTGTATTATCCAATATATTGTAGATATTTACCATAATTTAATAATCAAAACGAGATGAATATGGAAAATCCAAGTATTAAGTATGGTGTTTATGTAGGTGTTATTGGAATGATTATAGGTTTAGCGACCTATGTTTTAGGAACAGCTGCATTCTTTCATTGGTCAAAAGGAATTGTTGGTTTTTTAATTTTAATCTGGGGAATGGTAATGGCAGGAAACGCTTTCCGTGATTCCAACGGTGGTTACGCATCATGGAAAGAAATTTTGAAACCTACTTTCATTGTAGGAATAATTTCAGGGTTAATAAGTACTGTTTTTCAGTTTCTGATGTTTAATGTAGTTGATACAGGATTGGCAGATGCACAAAAGGATGCGGTACTGGCTACTGCGGAAGGATATGCTGATGTAATAGGTGAAGAAGGGATGGAAACTTTTATGGACAATCTTGATGCTCAATCTTTTGGATTTGGTCCAACGGAAGCAATTCAATCGATCGGATTATTGATCATAGGGGCATTTATCATCGCAGCCATCGTTTCTGCTATTTTAAAACGAAACAGACCACACCAAGACGTCGTTTAATAATTTATGGATATATCGATTGTAGTACCACTTTTGAATGAGGAT
>CAMZLN010000075.1 GCA_947311465.1 uncultured Saprospiraceae bacterium | reverse complement strand
TGGAAACTCACAATTTTTACAAAATGAATTATTTTTGATAAGATTTTTACTTTTCAGAAATATATTGATACCTTAGTATCAATATGTTGAAAAAAATAAAAATATTGCAAAAATAAACATTTTTAATTTTGTTGAGTTTCCGTCCAGACACTATTTAATGAAAAGTAAAAAGAAAATCCTTGAATACTTATCCCAAAATCAACTATGGGACAAAAAGAAAACGATAGCTAGAAATGAATTTATAAAAGTAAGTGGAACAACTGATACCAATATCTACTATATCAATTCTGGGAGCCTAAGAATATTTGTCATTGATGAAGATGAAGAACATACAATTCGCTTTGGATATCAAGATAATATAATTGTTTCTTTGGATAGTTTTATTACTGAAAAACCATCAGATTTATATATTCAAGCAATTAAGAAAACAGAATTGAGCATCATCAAAAAAGAGTCATTTATGCAAATAATCAACCATTCTGAAGACTTTAAAAATGCATGGATTCAAAATTTGCAAGATTTGATTTTACAGCAAATGGAACGTGAACGTGACTTGTTGACATCTTCTCCGTTGGAACGCTACAAACGTGTATTGGCTCGAAGTCCACAATTATTTCAAGAAATTCCTAATAAGTATATCGCTTCTTATTTGAGAATGACGGCGGAGACGCTTTCTCGGATTAAAAAAGTATAGCCTATTTTATGATTAATCACTTATCACAAAACAAATTGATTGTGCTTTCTCACCCCCCACCTGTACATTTGCAAAATACGTGCCCCTAGGAAAATGAGAAACATTAAATTCAATGTTGGATGGTACATTTTCAATTGACCTTTGAGCCATTAACTGAGCTGATTCTGAAAAAATACTAATAATTACTGATTTTCCAACAAGAGCTTCATCCATTTTCATGTTTAATATTTCAGATGTTGGATTTGGAAAAATCTTAAAACAATCCTTACTTGTATTGGATTCCATGTGCACATCATCTTTAATATCTGCTAACCTTTCTTCGTAAGTCCTTGGATTTATCTTTCCTTTCAAATAAACAAACGTATTGCTAGGATTTGTGTTAGCAACCAAAGTTACCTTTTGGGTGCGTAGTCCTTTTTTATTTCTAGAGTTAAAAATAACGGTAAAAGAAGCCACATCACCTGGAGCAATTGCTTCTTTTGGCCATTGAGGAACGGTACACCCACAACTGCCTTTTGCACTACTAATTACCAAAGGTTCATCTCCTACATTTTTAAAAGTAAAAACATGCTCTACCTTTTTTCCTTCTTTTATTTCACCAAAATTGAAAACAGTTTCATCTATCTCCATTTCTGATAATGGAATATCTGACGAAGTTTCTTGTGCAGATGCACTAAAAAAAGGGAAAAGTAAAAAAGATAATCCTAGCAATAATATGTGGGTTTGATTTTTCATAATTTATAAGTTTCAGGTACAACAATGGTATTGTAACGCCAAAGCACTTTACGTATTGTGGTGTTAACAAAAATCTTGATTTCAATCAATCTTTATAAAAATTTGTTTCTATACCTTTGAGATGAAAAACACAACCATTTTGGTGGTTGCCAATAAATTTATGGTTTTATAACAATTACAAAAATGATGAAAACAAAAATATTATATACTCAACTTGAAAATACGATTCAAAATCATATCAATTTTGCAGAAGAGTTAAAAATCATTCCAATCGACAAACTCAACCATAAAAATACCACAGAAAGTTGGAGCATTTTAGAATGCATAGAACATTTATGCCTTTATGGAGATTATTATTTACCAGAAATTGAAGTCCGAATTTCAAAAAGTAAATACAGTTCAGATGAAAATTTCAAAAGTGGAATTCTAGGAAATTACTTTGCGAAATCAATGCTTCCAAAGGAGAAAATCAAGAAAATGAAAACCTTTAAGGATAAAAATCCGGTTGGTAGTAAATTAGATAAGGATACATTAGATAGATTCATTGCTCAACAACAAAAAATGATTGAATTGTTGAATAAATCCAAGAAAATAAGCTTAAATAAGACTAAAACATCAATTAGTATATCCAAATTTATAAAATTACGATTGGGTGATACCTTTCAATTTGTAATTAATCATGACATCAGACATATTATCCAAGTAGAAAAATTGATGTAAAATTGATATTCTTTTCCTTGTCCGATGAAATTTATTTCGTCAAATCACTTTCAAAATCCATACTCATACTCATAATAATTTTTGAGAATGGAAAACGGACTTTAGTCCGTTATTTATTACAAATGCATATTTTTTTTAACGGATTAAAATCCGTTCTCCACTGCTTAACAAAGAATATTAATTAATTTCTACATATTGACTTTTGGAAAGTACGTAAAAATAATCGTTCTTTGACAAATACCATTGAAACTAAAAACGAGATTTGTTAAAAAATCAAAATAACAATAATGCAAGATCATAAATTACCATCCGACTTAATTGCAGATATAAAAACACGTCTAAAAACCCTCAGCGGTCAAATAAACGGTATCATCAAAATGCTAGACGATGGAAAAGATCCAGAACAAATCAACATCCAATTCAAATCAATTGATAAAGGCATCCAAAAAGCCCATTTCTTATTGCTTGACGAAACCTATCGCAAAGCCCTTGCAATTGGTATTGTAAATGCTGTAGATTCCTGTCCAGGAAATTGTGGATCCGAAGGAAAAATTGAATTTCTAAAAAATGAATTTCCAAATCTTCAACTCAACGATATTTCCAATAAACTAAAAGAAATTCAAACCATACAGGATCGTATTAAAAGCCATATTGAAAATAATTAAAAAAAAACTTGGAGACCCCCTACCCCTGCACCTTATATTTGTCGCATCATTCAACTTAAATTAAAAAAACATGAAAAGACAAGTAGAAATTTTCACGGCAGGATGCCCTGTTTGTGAGCCCGTAGTACAAATGGTAAAAGATACCGCATGTGATAATTGTGAAATCACAATCCACAATCTTTCCGCTCAATGTGAAAGCAAAATTTATGTAACAAAAATGGAAGAATATCAAATCAAAAGGCTTCCTGCTATTGTTGTAGATGGACAGCTCCTTGGTTGTTGTAAAAATATTGAAATCACAAAAAAAGATTTAATCGATGCGGGTATTGGACAATGTTAAATTCAAACAAATTTTAGCCATAATATGGATCTTATGTGCCCAAGTCACTTGGGCGCAAGGTCCCCCTATCACAACAGATACGCCTGTCATGTTAGGTTTGGCAGGAAACGGAATACGTACTTTTGGAAAATTTATTATCAAAGAAAAAGTCAAGGTGTATGTTCATCCGATTGGAATACCGTACAATGTCACCTCCAAATTTCAAATAGGAGCAATAGTGCCTTTCAAAGTAATTGATCCAAATGATGGAGCTACATCAAAGGGGTTTTCTGACATTATTTTCTTTTCAAAACATCAAATTTACAAGAAAGATGGAAAAGCAAAAACATTCCGAATTTTAGTCAATTACAAACATATTTTTCCAACAGGAAATATCAAATCAATCCCAAGACTTGGAAGTGGGTTACATAAAAATTATTTGGGTTTCATCCTAGGAAAAGTAACTTCAAAAATAGGCATCTATGGAGATTTCGGCTATAATTTAGTGGAAGGTCCTGCATCCGACCAATTTTCGTATAATTTCTCGGTAGGAATCCCGTTATTACCACAACAATATCCACAAAAGCAAATCAATACTTTTTTGGAATTTAATGGCAATTATGTTTTCAAACCTGAAATACACACCTTATTTATTTCTCCAGGAATCACATTCATCCCAGGGAGAAGAGTGCTGTTTGAAACCGGTTTCCAGTATCCTATTTTACAGAAAAACATCATTGACAATAAAACTAAATTCACCATCTTATTAGGAACAAGATTCCTTTTAAATTAAAAATTAAAAACTATGAAATCTACTATATTACTTCGCATGGTTATCGTGCTTTCTATCATCGCTTTTTCCTTTTCGGTAAAAGCTCAAAGTGATCATTCTGAAGTCAAAGAAAATTCCGAAATATCAAGTGATCGAGTTTATATCAAAATTGAAATTATGGGTTTGGCATGCCCTTATTGTGCATTTGGTATGGAAAAAGAACTCAAAGAAGTAGCTGGTGTTGACAAAGTTGATATCGAATTAAAAACGGGTTTAGCCTATATTTCAACGCCTAAAGAACTTGAACCTAATCGTTTTTCTTTAGAAAAAATCATCACAGATTCTGGTTTTTCGGTAGGCAAAATCGAGTATCAGGATAAGCCTTTTGAAAAGTTGAGCAGGTGAGTCGGTTGTCTTAACGACAACCTTGGTGAGTTTACCTACAACAGGTAGGAAGTTTAGGTAGATTATTTTCTAAAATCAATTTCTATTTAAAGATAAGGTTTTTAGCTTTAAATTAGAGAAAGTTGAGAAGGTGAGTCGGTTGTCTTAGCGACAACCTTGGTGAGTTTACCTACAACAGGTAGGAAGTTTAGATAGATTATTTTCTAAAATAAAAATTCTATTTATGAATAAATCCAACTCAACTGCTCACCTAGATTTTGCATAGGCAAAATCGCCTAACCTGCTCAACTATTAATAAGTTAAGTAACTGTTAAAAAACCATCAAACCCTAGTCTGTTACAACATTTTATAGTATCTTGCATTTCAAAGATACTAAAAATGTAAATATGGAAAACCTACTTTACACTCTACTTGTTTTATTTTTTTTCGCTTGTACCACACCAAAAAAAGCATTGCAAAAAGGAAAGTATAAGCAAGCATTCCGTCTTGCCGAGCGACAAATAAAAAAAGGAAAAAACGTTGATCAAAATATCAATATCCTAAGAGTTTCTGGGGATAAAATCATTCAAGATGAAATCCGTAGAAATCAAAAACTTTTGCAATCAGATGATGTAAAGGATTGGATTAAAGTCAGAAAAAGTTATTACAAAACACTCAATACCATCGGAAAAGCAAATCTAACAACAGATGGTGCCATTTCAGATATTTACGACAAATTATGTGTGCCCAAATATGATTTAGATGAAAAAATTGCTTCAGTTTTCTTCTATGAGGGCAATCGTCTTTTGAATAATTTTGATGCCCATGGGAATAAAATAGATGCTCAAAACGCCTATTTTCAATATGATGATTGTATTAAAAATGGGGGTAAAACCTTTTTCCAAGATCTCGATAATTTAAAAGAAGAAGCACGTCAATTGGGAATCGTATATTACAAATCCCATGGTTTATATCACAATTGGAGTTTATTTTTACAACCTATACCACGAGATGCAGATTTTATTGCAGACTGTATTGTTGATGTTGATTTAGGATTTATTCATACGGACATCTCAGAATCAAGTAACACCCAAAGCTATACTTCACAAATTCAAGTGGATACAAGAATCGAAACGGATACATCAGGGAATACAACTTCATTTCCAATTTATGAAACCATTTCTTGCACTGTAGAAACGACCACCGTCAATATCACAAAATCTCAAAGTGTAGATATCGATGTGGTTGACCAGACTGGACAATGCTCTATTTCGAGTGATTATTATACCCAAGCAGTAGAAGGTTCTTATGAAATCATTTCCTTCGATGGGAATGAAGATGCTGTTCCAGATGGGATTTCTGAAAAGAGTGCCCCTGCATTTTTTGAGAGTGGTTTGGAAGATGATTTGAGGACTGCGGTTATGGAATCGTTTTGATCTATGATGGGAAATGTTGGGTGTTAATGATTTATGTTTGTTGTGTTGGGGGTGATTACTTATTCATCGAAGCCTGTGAATTGTTTTTTGGTATGGCTTAGTCTTTTTTAATTACGGACATTAATTCTGTTAGCGTACAAGTGTATGGCTTTGCAGATGCGTGACCAGAATTATAATTTTGGAGTTGTTTAAAATTCCAATTTGAGTCAATGAAATCTGTTTCATTAATTCTTTCTAAGTCAATTACTAGGTAATAATCTTGTGATGGAGAATCATATCCTTTTTTAATTAAGTTCTCTTTAGAATAAACTTTAGGTCCTTTACTTACTATTTCCCATAATTCACTTGACGCTTCGTCTTTGTGCGTATGTAAAAGAAGGTACTTTGCAGAAACTGTATCTTTATCTAAAATTAAAGACCCATTTCCAGACCCCATTCTGAAATTGTACATCTTTTTCTTTGTAATCCATTCATGTTGATTTTTATCATTGTAAAACCCAACCAAAACATACGTTTCATCTGGAATCAATTTTTCACCATTGATATATTCTGGTATAGTTTCATTTATAACATTTGGTGTTTTATTTTTATGAATACTGTATGATTTTGATGCAATATTTTCACGTTGAGAAGCATTGTTTAAGAAGTGCTTTAATACATCTTTTAAAAAGTTTTCTAAATAGAAAGTTTCATTGGTGTTTTGGTTTTGGGATGGTTTTATGGAAAATGCCCCTAAACCAGGTAAAATTTCATGAAACCCTTTTAATGCTTTATTTGTGTCACCAGGATACAAAACATAAGCACCACTTGTTCTTCTAATCGCATCTTTGTAAGCATGCATTTTTAATAAATCTGCATTTTTATAGATCCCTTTTAAATTATTCTTTTTTTCTTCATTTAACTCAACATCCTGTTTGTTTTCAAGAATTTGGTTAATGTTGGCTATCTTATATTTGGCATCAAAATGAATATGAACAATCTGGTCTTCTTCTTCAGCTGCCGTCTCATTTAAGTTGGTTGGCCAAATAGATAAGGTATAATCAGGTCTTAATGTTGTTGTCCAGCTACCAGCTTTAGACATGTCTTTATTTCCTACAAAACTTCTATTGTAGCTAAAACGAATGTTTAAATCTCGATTTCCTTTGGTGTATGTTCCATTTAAAGCGGTAAATTTCCCTTGTTTTAATTGCAAACTCAATTCATTTGAACTTGACGTAATTAATTTTTCTAATTCTTTCGGTTCTATTTCAAATATTGATTTTAAAACATCTAACAATTTAAAAAACAACCAGTATTCATACAAAGTTGCAATGTCTTTTTTACCACCACTGTAAACATCTTCTCCGCCATTCCAAACTAATTTAGCCGCCAAGTCAAATTTTAGCCAAATTTTTAATATTTCTCTGTAGCCTTCTTTTTTTTGTAAAGTTGGGCTGTTTAATTTTAATGTAGTAGGTCGAGATATTTCTTTAAAGATATTATGTTGTAGATGATTCTCTAACTTTTCAGTTAATTCATTTGCTTCATATTGTAATCGTTTTCCTGCATTTGGATGGTTTCCTATATCCATACAGAATTTAGAAAAAGTTTCCAAAGCGTGTTTAATAAAACGGTTTTCAGCCGTATCTACACTTTCCTTTTTCTTATACGAATTAATCTTTGTTGCAACAGATATTAGTTTCGAATGTAAAGGATGCTTTTCCGATAATTTAATTCTGTTGTGCGCATTAATGAGTTGCTTAATTTCATTATTTCTGAATCGTTTTATTTTCCTTACATCTGTTTGTTCCGTTTCTTCAATCCATTTTGTAGTAGGTGAGCTTACAATTCGGTGTATTGCTTCTTCAAATTCTTCTGAATTGATTATAGATTTTACAAAAGCAAAACGTTGGTATAGCGTTTCATTGTCTGCATTAAAGTCTGTTTCAAAAGAATGACTAACAGGAGAATTGGCTTGCAGACAATGAAAAGCTATACCAACGTTTTGCTTTTGTAAAATCTATAATCAATTCAGAAGAATTTGAAGAAGCAATACACCGAATTGTAAGCTCAC
>CAMZLN010000074.1 GCA_947311465.1 uncultured Saprospiraceae bacterium | reverse complement strand
TCTGTGAAACTCTCTGTCTAATAGGAATGGGGAATTAGGAATTGAGAATTAGGAATGAAGAATTGCCTAATTTTACACAATTGTAAATCGTATAGTGGCTTAGCCACGACCCTATCCCTAGCCCAAAGGGCGACGGGAGAGAAATAGCAGCGTAGTTGCGGCACTATCCGATTTGATAGAGTGAATCAATAAATTTATTGACATTGAGTACAAAAGGTCTTATCTTTATAACAATAGAAACGGAGAATAAACAAATTTTATCAACAAGTATAATTGTTGAATAATGCTTTTTTAAAACTTAAAACAACAAGATTGTCAATTGCATTGGCAATCTTGTTTTACCTAAATTTCTAATATGCATCGACTATTATTTCTATTTTTATCTATTTTTGCATTTAATAATATTTCTTCTGCTCAAGATACTATCTATGTAAATATAAATGCAGCACCACATGGTGATGGATCATCATGGGATAAAGCTTTGCAATCTTTGTGGCTTGCATGCCAATATTCAGAAAAGAAAGATATGATATGGATTGCTGGTGGGGAGTACACGATGTATTTACCAGAATTGATTGAACGAAGTGTTTATTTTGTTCTAAAGGATAGTATTTCTATTTATGGTGGTTTTCGAGGAAATGAACTATCTATAACTGATAGAAATATTTTAGAGAACCCTACACTATTATCAGGAGAAATTGGAGATACTTCTAAGATTGATGATAATGTTTTTTCTGTTATGCGACCAAACACAAATGTACTTATGCATAAATTGATATTAGATGGGTTGATTATTGTAGGTGGCAATGCAAATACTTTCGATTCTGACTATCCTGACTATGAGATTGACGGAGGTGGTCTTTATTTAGAAATGGATGAAGATATAGGTGGAGAAATAATAATAAATAATTGTATTTTTAAAAATAATGCTGCTCGATTTGAAGGAAATGATATTTACATTAAGGCGCAAAAAAATGCAAATATTACAATAAGAAATTGTCAATTTCTAGGTGATGTTGGTGGGGAATATAGTGGCAGTGTAAAAATTGTTGGTGAAAATTTGAATATATATTCTAGTGTTTTCCATGATAAAAGCTATGGATTAATTGTTTCTGGTGATAGTATATTGATAGATAATTGTCTCTTTTCAGGAAATTCATTTGGGTCGATAATAGATGCTAATAATACGACTGTTGAAAATTCATATTTTAATAATAACTATTCTGGATTGCTAGTTTATCGTAGAGTTCTTACATCCATTAATGTAAATATTCAAGACTGTAAGTTTAATAGTAATTTAGTTGGACTAGATTTAAGTTATATTTACAATGGAGAAGGTTTTCTAGATATTATAAATAGTACTTTTGAGTATAATGATTTTGGAATAGCACATCATAATTTGAGTGATTTATTGTATGCGTATGAATCAACTATTGAAAATAAAGAGCCAAGTAGTATCGGTATTCCTATGACAATAAAAAATAGTGTATTTCACCACAATACCAAAAGATCAATAGCTCTATATAATAGGTCAAGTGTTATTAACAATTGTATTTTTTACAATAATAGAAGTCAAGAAAATGGAACTGTTGTAAATTACTATGATACCTTGAGTGTTTATAATTCTATCTTTTATGATAATTCGACATTGGATGGATCAAAAAATATATATTCTGCTCATTCAATTGTTGAAAATTGCTTATTTGATGATGGAAATTGTGATGATTTTCAAGATTTAGATTATACTTTGGATTTTCATTATGATTCAGATTTATCTTATTTCGACACCATCTACCAATCCAGCCATATCTGCGAAAACAACATCTTCAACTCCAACCCCGAATTCAAAGACCCAGGAAATAATGATTTTAACCTAAAAATATGTTCCCCAGCCATCAACAGTGGCTACAACGCCATCATAGAAACGCTCCATCTAGCAAACGACTACCAAGGAAATCCAAGAATACAAGGCGATGCAGTTGATATGGGGATTTATGAATATGCATACAATGAAATCACATTTGATACCATTATTCAAAATATAAATGAAACAACGCAAAAAGGAAGTCTCGAAATCAAAGATGTAAGTCACGGCACAGCACCCTACACCTATCTATGGAGTACTGGTAGCACAGAAAACTATATTGAAGACTTAGAAATAGGGGAATATTCCTTATCCATCACAGACGCAGATGGTTGCGAATTTGCCTATTCTTTTGAAATTTCAGATGTAACGGCTACATCAAATATTTTATCAAACATAGGCATCTCTATCTATCCAAATCCAATTCAAAATAGCCAAAAAGTAAATATCAATTACAAATCAACTCATGCTATAAAAGCAAAAATATCTTTTACGGATATTGCAGGAAGAAATGTTGGTTTTATGGAATTGATTTTGCAGCAAGGAGAAAATAGGGTGGATGTGCCCAATGGAAAGGGGATTTATTTGATGAAAATTGAATTAGAAGATGGGCGTGTTGGGTTTGAGAAAATTATGGTTTATTGAGAATTGATAATTAATTAGGAATTAGGAATTACGAATTACGAATTATCTCAAAATGAAGATTTTTCTCTTTTGAGTAGATTTTTTCCATTTGAGTAAATCTCATTTTTTAGGAAATATCAGCTCTGTGAAACTCTCTGTCCAATAGGAATGGGGAATTAGGAATTGAGAATTAGGAATGAAGAATTGCCTAATTTTACACAATTGTAAATCGTATAGTGGCATAGCCACGACCCTATCCCTAGCCCAAAGGGCGACGGGAGAGAAATAGCAGCGTAGCTGCGGCACTATCCGATTTGATAGTGATGAACAATAAATTTATTGATATTGAATACAAAAGGTCTTATCTTTATAACAATCAAATCAAATGACGGTACGAAAAAAGTAGTGAATTTTATTAAAAATTAGAGGCTAATGATTGTCAAGCTCTTTGGAGTTTGACAATCCATTTTTTCCCCTTATAAATAATCCAAACATGAAATATTTTATTTTTACTATTCTATTTTTGTTCTCACTTTATTCTAGCGCTCAACATGACACCATTTATATAGATTATACTGCTACTGGAAATGGAAGTGGAGATTCTTGGGAGAATGCCAAGACAAGAATTATGTTTAATTTTTTTTATGGAGATGAAGTTTGGGTGGCAAAAGGAACTTACTATGTATATGATGATTTAGCTGATGGTGTTTCAAACCAGTCTTTTGTATGTTTTGATAGTGTTAAACTTTATGGTGGGTTTGCTGGTAATGAAACAAGTATTAATCAAAGAATTATTACTCAAAATCCAACGATATTAGATGGTGATCTTGGTGTTAAGGGCGATAGTACAGATAATACTCAAACCATCCTACAATCATCTTCAACTCTTGTCCATTACCTTTCTATCGATGGTATTACTTTTCAAAATGGAAAAGGAGTTTTTCCTCCTTCTGATGGACATAATGTATTAGCTGAATCTTCTGGAATTATGTATATTGAAGGAGTAGATAGCAATAGTATAATAGAAATAAGGAATTGTACTTTTAGAAATAATTCATCAAAGTACGGAGCGAGTATCTATTTGAAAAACATTACACCCATTATCGAAAATTGTGAGTTTTACGGAAATGATGGTGCTCCTATAATAAATGCAAGTGGGATAATGAGAAATTGTCATTTTCATCATAATGCTGCTATGCCTTTTTTTAGGGGTGTAATTGAAGATTGCAGATTTGATCATCTTGGTTACGAACCATTTTATAATCAATATGGACCCTATTTAGCAGGTGAAATTAGTAATTGCACCTTTGAAAATAATAAACTTTATGGTGCCGTTTTTTTTTCGGATAGTAAAGTGAAAAATTGCACCTTCCAGAAAAATTGGAGAGGTCTTTTCTATCAAACTTTTTACGGGGAGCATAGCTTAGAAGATTGTATTATTTCAGATAATGATGATAGTGGAATTTTAATCTATGGATTAATCACAGATGATGGCGATTCTAATAAATTGGATATTGCAAATTGTATTTTCGATTCAAATGAAAAAGTTCTATTTCAACCTGAATACCCTGGTTGGGAAACGTCAAATTATGTTACCATCAGCAATACTTTAATTCAGAATCAAAGGAAAAATTTATTTGATTTTACGTCACAAGGATTTAAAATCAGTAATTCCATATTTTATAATAATACAGCAGCAGATAGTATCGGGATAATCAATAGTGTTGTAGATACGGTTGAAATCTACAATTCCATTTTTTACAATAATAGAAGTGGTAAAGGGGATGTTTTTGCATCAAATTCTATTTTGAAAAATAATTTGTTTGGAAATGATGATTGTGATGATTTTGATTTTCCAGAATATACTTTGGTATGGAATTATGAAACTAAAAGTTATGATTCAATATCAATTCATAGTATCCAATGCGATAACAACATCTTCAACACAAACCCCGAATTCAAAGACCCAGGAAATAATGATTTTAACCTAAGAATATGTTCCCCCGCCATCAACAGTGGCTACAACGCCATCATAGAAACGCTCCATCTAGCAAACGACTACCAAGGAAATCCAAGAATACAAGGCGATGCAGTCGATATGGGAATTTATGAATATGAATACAAT
>CAMZLN010000073.1 GCA_947311465.1 uncultured Saprospiraceae bacterium | reverse complement strand
TTTTTTTTATATATATTTTCAGCAAACTACTTCTTTGCAGGTTCAGCCACTTTTTTACGTTTAGTTTTAAACATTTCGACCACTTCTTTAGAAGTAAATAATCCAAGTTCAACCAAAGTAGTTTTTACAAATTTCTTATAATCCTGATAATCTCTACCTCTCTTATCTGGCATTGCCTTGATAATTTTCTTGGTATATTTGTAATAAACAGCTTCTATATCTTGTAAAAACTGTTGGTTACTAAATATTTCAAGATAAGGAGGTAATGTTTTTGTGATATCAAAAACTTGAGCATAATCACTTGCCATCAAGCTATTGATAAACTTAGCAAAGGAGTTGAAAATAATATGTCGAACACACGCATTAATCGTTGACATACCATTGTGATTATTATAAAATTTATTGATACTCTCAATGGTTTCTTCATGAACAAATCCTTTTGAATTTATTTCATTTACCAATGTATAAAATTTTGCTAAGTCATCATCTATGCTAAAATCTAAAAGACTCGATACTCTCTCATTGGCTTCTTTATCAACGATAAGGTTGGTTTGAAACAATTGATATAAGTAGTCAATATAGTTTTGAACAAAATCAGGACTCTCTTTTCTCAATTTATTGATAGTTTCTGATAAAATAATTTTATCCGCCTTTGGACTATCAATAAAGTTAGCGTAAAGCATAATTACTTTAACATACTCTTCTGTGTTTAAAAATTCTTTATTTTTAATAAACGCAGTCAAATCTGAAATAAAACTTGAATTATCTAAATTAAGGCTGATTCTTTTGATCAAAAACTCTTTTAATTCAGGATAGATCACTTTTAATTCTGAAAGGGTATTAGGAAATTCTGTACTAAAGTAATTGTCATTAACAAACTGCTTTTTGTACATATTTAATCCCTTGCGTCTTCCATCAGGATCTCTATATTTAAGCAATTTTTGATTTTCAAGATAATAGGTTACTCTTTTATTACTAATAGTACTTATTAAATTGGCTACCCAAATCTTGCTACTCATCGCAAATCCAATTTGAACAGACTGCCCAATTCGTTTTTTCAAAACATCAAAGTTAGCAGAGTTACAAATTGCCAATAAGATATCTTTAAATTGCTGCTGTGGTCTATAATATTTATACTTGTCATTGTGAGCCCCTCTTAGAATAGCAAAACCTAAAATTCTAGGAAGATATAATCCTTCAAATTCAGGAATTAATAATGCTTGTTCAAAAGAAAATAACTGCAAAGGATTTTCATCTGCAACTTTTTTATATAATTCTGCGATTGATGGTTCGTATGTAGAACGAAGCGCTAAAAAGTCATCTTCTTCCTCTTCATCTAAATATTTTGCCAATTCATCTGAACCTTGGATTGTTTTCAAGATTACATCTAATTCTTTTTGATATTTTTTATCTAATGATTTCATAAACTAGGTCTTTTTAAAATGAAACCTGATAAAACAACGAGGTTCTATCAGGTTCAATAACGATAAGATAATGCAAATATAGGAAAAAAAATGCAAATATGTTTGATTGCGGAGTATTTAATTTTTTTGATTGAAAACATAAAAAATTCAATCAAAAAAATGGTCAATCATTTTTCAACGATTGACCATTTGGTATATTATCATTAAGAATTATTCTTAATCTTTCTTCACTTCTTTTCCACCATCCAATTCATCTTGCCATTTCAACAAAGCATCCCAATCATTGGCTGCTGCCATACTAGCTTGTTTTGGCCAAGTCCCTGGATCATGCATCGTATATCTACTTCCTGCTGCTACTAAAATCTCTTTGATTTTATCCGTTGAAGTTTCACCTAATTTTGCCCAAGTGTCAATACCATCATCAATTAATAATTGAGAAATTTTTGGTCCGATACCTTCAACAAAAGTCAAATCATCCATTTTAACTTTCTTACCGTTTGGTAATGCAAATTTTTCTCCCGACTTAGGAGCTGGAGTTTCTTCTACAACTGGTGCTGGTGCTTCTTCTACAACTGGTGCTTCTTCCACAACTTCTGCAACTGGTTCAGGAGTTACTTCTTCTACAATAGGCGCAGGAGCTTCTTCCACAACTGGTTCTGGTGCAGGAGCTTCAACAACTGGCTCAACTGGAGCTGGTGTTTCTTCTACAACAGGAGTTTCTTCACCTATAACTGTTTGTTCAACTGAGTCTGCGAATGATTTTGGCGCTTCAGTAGTAGGAGCGTGTTCATCTGCAGCTGCTGCTTCAACAACTTTTTTAGGTTTAGCTGGTGCTGTTCCAGATACTTTTTTGTGGAACGCTGCTTTTTCAGCCAAGAATGCTTCATAACGTTTTGCTAATTTAGCATCTTTTTCAGCAATCCATGTTTGATATCTTTGTTCTGCAACTTCTTCAGTAAATGCACCTTTTTTTACACCTCTCATAAGATGCATCTTGTACATTACTCCTTTCAACTTAAGGATTGCTCTTGCTGTATCTGTTGGTTGAGCTCCTTGAGTCATCCAATAATAAGCACGCTCTCTGTCGATTTCAATAGTTGCAGGAACAGTCAAAGGATTGTATATTCCTAATTTTTCAATAAATCGTCCATCTCTTGGTGCACGAGCATCTGCTACTACGATGTGATAAAAAGGTTTTTGCTTTCTACCTCTTCTTGCTAATCTAATTTTTACTGCCATTTTTAATAAAAGTTTAATTGGTTAAACCATGCCCAATTTATTCCATTAAGGAACTATGGGTTTTTTACAAGTTACAAAGATAATCTAATTTTTAAAACAATGCCATTTTTGTTCATTAAATTTTGTAAAAAATAGCAATCCGTGTATTCATTACTTTTTATTTTATATTCCTACAATAAGTCACAAAAAAAATACCATACCCAACCAAAGTCAAGTACAGCATTCTTTTTTTTCTTGTGAGGAAACCCCTCATCCTAAATATCTTCACATCCTGACGTCTTCAAGTCCTGACATCCTGATATCTTCACATCCTGACATCCTGACATCTTCAAGTCCTGACATCCTGAAGTCTTCACATCCTGACGTCCTGATAAAAATCTACATATTCGCAATCACAGCATCTCCAAATTCAGAACATTTCAAAAGCGTAGCATTTTTCATCAATCTTTCAAAATCATAAGTGACCGTCTTTTTTCTAATAGCTCCACCCACACCTTTCGTGATATAAGTTGCTGCTTTTTTCCAACCCATGTATCTCAACATCATTTCAGCAGAAAGTATTACAGAACTAGGATTTACTTTATCCAAACCCTTGTATTTTGGTGCAGTACCGTGTGTAGCTTCAAAAATTGCTACTCCTGTTTGATAATTGATATTTGCACCTGGAGCGATTCCAATACCACCAACTTGTGCAGCCAATGCATCTGAAATATAGTCACCATTCAAGTTTAATGTTGCAATGACAGAATACTCCGCAGGACGAAGTATGATTTGTTGCAAAAATGCGTCTGCAATCACATCTTTCACTAGGATTGCACCACCTTTGATGGCAGCATCTTGTGCTTTATTGGCAGCGTCTTTTCCTTTGTCAGCAGCAATTCTATCATATTGAGCCCAAGTCCAAACCTTATCACCAAACTCTTTTTCAGCCAATTCATAACCCCAAGTTTTGAAGGCGCCTTCTGTAAATTTCATGATATTTCCTTTGTGAACCAATGTCACTGAAGGCAATTTATTATCAACGGCGTGCTTGATAGAAGCTCTAACCAATCTTTCTGTACCTTCTTTTGAAACTGGTTTTACACCATAAGAAGAAGAAGATGGGAATCTGATTTCTGAAACACCCATTTCATTAATCAAAAAGTCTCTCATTTTATTCGCATTGTCTGTACCGGCCATAAATTCAATTCCAGCATAAATATCCTCTGTGTTTTCACGGAAAATAACCATATTTACCGCTTTAGGGTTTTTTACTGGAGAAGGAACGCCTCTAAAATATTTCACTGGACGTACACATGCATACAAATCTAATTTTTGACGAAGAGCAACATTCAATGATCTAAATCCACCTCCAATTGGAGTGGTTAAAGGACCTTTTAGTGCTACAACATGTTCTCTGATTGTATCTAAAGTTTCTTGCGGCAACCATTCTCCTTTTTTCTCATTTGCTTTTTCACCTGCATAAACTTCTTTCCAAACAATCTTTCTATCTGTACCATAAGCTTTTTCAACAGCAGCATCAATCACCTTTCTAGCGGCAGCCCAAATATCGGCACCGATACCATCACCTTCGATAAAAGGGATAATTGGGTCTTTAGGTACTTTTAAATTTTTTCTACTTGTAATCGTTATTTTAGATCCAGTCATAAGGAAATTTTTATATTATAATATTTTGAAATTAGATTATTTACGCTTTGTATTTTCAAAAGCAGCACAAATTTAAACAAAAATTTCAATAAATGCTTTAATATTTGGATATTCGTTATTTCGTAATCTGACTTTTATAATTAATATAAATAAGGATTGCAAATTTCGTTCCTTTAAAAACAAATTGAAGTTTGATATCGTTGATAAAATGGAGTTGATTATTTTTATAAAACATTCATAATGAAAAAAACACTACTTGCAATAATACTATTTTTAGCACTTTTTCAAACGGGTTTTGGGCAAAAGACGAAAATAACGCTTGATATCGACCATTTTCCAGGCGATACGGTTTTGGTAAGTTTTGAAATATTAAATCGATATCCAGTCTTGGATACCTTGGTAAGTAATAATGGACATTTTGAGTATGAAGCAGATAGTATTTTGGCTCCAGGTGTGTATATGTTGGTTTTTCCACCCATGAATGATTTCATAACGGTTTTACTTGATGGTAATGAAAATGATATAAAAATAAAGGCAGATTTCTTACATATTTTGAGCAAAACGAAATTTGAAAATTCAAAGACAAATCGGCTGTATTATGAGTATCTAAATTTTGTCAATCCTAAGATGAAACGATTGATGGGCTATCGTGAAAAAGTGGATGAAATGAAGTTTAACGCATGTGCAGATAGTATCAGAATGTTTCAAAATAAGATCATTTCAAAGCAACCCAATTCTTTTACTGCGGCTTTGTTGAAATTGGAGAAAGAACCGCCAGTCCCAGAAACAATTACCGATCAAATGGAACAAATCGCTTTCCGAAAGGCGCATTATTTTGATGAAACCAATATGGAAGATAGGAGATTGCTGAGAAGTCGGATGTTCTTTGATAAATTGCAATATTATATTGATAATTTAACGTATTCCACACCAGATTCAATAAATGTAGCACTGGATACAATTTTGAGTAAATTAGAGGGGAATCAAGAGACGTATCAATATTTTTTGGATCATTATATGGTGTCTTATGCAAGTATTGGTTATGTTGGTTTTGATGCAGTGTATATTCATTTGGTATTGAATTATTATGATAAAGGTAAGGCAGAATGGTTTGATAAAGACGATATCAAAGAAATGGTAGAAGAAGCACATCGAATGGAACCTTTATTATTGGGAAAAGTGGCTCCAGATGTGGAATTGTATAAGCAAGATGGTACACCTATAAAGTTACACGATGTGGATTCAGATTATACTATTTTTTATATATGGCAACCCAATTGTTCTCATTGTGCTAAATCTCATCCTTTTATGAAATCATTTTATGAAAAGTATAAAGACAAGGGAGTCGAAATATTTGCAGGTTGCACCAAAGTGCGGTCAAGGGCTGATTCGTGTTGGGATTTTGTAAAAGAGCATGATTTGGACCAGTGGATAAACGTAAATGATCCAAATATGAAATCTAAATTTTTACAAAAATATATGGCTCAACGTACCCCTAAAATATTTGTTTTGGATAAGGATAAACATATCTTGATGAAGGATATTGATGCGGAGCAGTTGGATGAATTTATGAAAACTTATATTAAGTAGTATCAAACACACAGAAATTACCTAATTTTACCCTATCAAACTTATAAATATGAAAACTAACTTACTTTTATTCATTTTATTTATCACCCTTTCGAGTTGCAATACCAAGAATGCTCAACAATCATCAAATGATAGTTGTAAATATACAGGAATGATAAAAGATTATAGCAACCTAGATGGCTGCGGTTTTATTATTCTTTCAGATTCAGGGGAGAAATTGTACGTCGCAAAAGGTCTTGAAGGACAGAAATTGAAAGACCAACAATTGATTAAATATAATTTCAAACCATTAGATGACATAATGACCATTTGTATGGTAGAATCTAAAGTGGTTGAAATTACTTGTTTTGAATTTTTCGGTCAAGCAAAAGAAGATCCCTTGCCAAAAAGGTGCGCACCCGTAAATTCACCTATGAATTCCGAATGGATGAATGCATTGGAAGGTAAATTGGATCCCGTACAAATTGATAGATATGAGTATGAAGATGGATTTGGCTATCATTTTATTTGTAAAAAAGATGAATTCTTCTTCGATTGTGATGGAAATAAAATATGTGAAGGTTGTGAAGCATCCGTGAAAGCAGGCGGCAAATCCTGTGAATTGATAAAGAACTTGAAGGGTAAATACACAATTTGGGTCGTTAATGAGAATTGAGAATTGAGAATTAGGAATTGAGAATTAGGAATTGAGAATTGGGAATTAGGAATTAGGAATTGAGAATTGGGAATTAGGAATTGAGAATTAGG
>CAMZLN010000072.1 GCA_947311465.1 uncultured Saprospiraceae bacterium | reverse complement strand
TAATCATGGCTTAATTCTAAAATGATCGATTCTTTACTGAAAATCTGTATTAATTCTGTTTCAAAAAACCAAAATCCTAAACTGAATAGAACCGCCAATCCCATCCCAAATTTAAAACTTTGGACAACTACTTTTCTTAATTTACCCCAAGATTGCTCGCCTACATATTTCCCTACAAGACTCTCTGTGGCATAAGCAAATCCATCTACACCATAAGACATCCACGCAATAAACTGCTGCAAGATTACATTAACAGCTAAAATATCCGCTCCAAATACACTACTTTGTCTGTAAAAAAAGCCTAAAGCAAATGTCAAAAAAACTGTTCTAATGAAAATATCTCGATTGATATTCAAAAAGGCTTTAAATGGTGCTATTGATTTTAATTCAGAAATATTGAAATAACTAAAACTATTCTTATACTTATACATGAGCATCATAATCCCTACGGTCACTCCTACATATTGCGCTATCACCGTCCCCCACGCTACACCTGCAACGCCCCAATCCCAATATTGCACAAACAAAACACTAAAAACAATATTTACCACATTGATCAAAATGGTCAAAATCAATGGATAAATCGGATTTTGCATTCCAAAAAACCAACCAAACAAGGCAAATAATACTAATGTCGCTGGTGCTGCCCATATTCTAATATAAAAATAGGTAGACACAAAATCAACTTGATTGGTCGCAATTTCCATTAAATTAAAGGCGGCTTGTCCAAAATATTTCTGGAAAACTATAAATAAAATGGCAACTAGGATAGCTACTACAACGGCTCTAGCCAATGTCATTATCATTTTAGAATCATCTTTTGCTCCATACGCCTGGGCTGTCATACCCGTTGTACCCATTCGCAAAAATCCGAAATTCCAGTAAATAAAACTAAAAATCATACTCCCTACTCCTACAGCTCCAAGGTGTAATAATGAAATATTTCCCATCAGGGCTGTATCGACCGAACTCAACAATGGAACCGAAATATTGCTAAGAATATTCGGAATCGCTAAACTAAATATTTCTTTATTGGTTTTTTCCATATCTATTTTGTTCGATTTCAGGTAATTAACAATTAACAATTAACAATTTATAATTATATTTGCCATACTTCCATTTAGAAGCGATAAATATATACAAAAGATGATAAAAATAGGCATCTTATTTGGTGGACCATCAAGAGAACGTGAAATATCTTTCATTGAAGGCAGAACGATTTATAACAATTTGAATAAATCAATGTTCGAACCTGTCCCAATTTTCATCGATAGTTTGAAAAACTTCATCCTTTTGGATTGGAAATTATTGTATGAAGATGCTATTCGTGATTTTTATCCATCAATGGAATTGCTGCCTGAAGCTAATCACACTTTTCAAATATACATTGAAAGTTTGGGCGATTTATCCAATGAAGAACTCAATAAAATAATAAACAAAGCTGGTAAAAGAATTGAACTGAATGAATTATCAAATTATTTTGATATGGCATTCATCGCTCTTCATGGAGCATTTGGAAGTGATGGTCAAATACAAGGATTGTTGGATGCACTCGAAATACCTTACACAGGTAGTGGCGTGAAAGCTTGTTCTATCGGTATGGATAAAGCTTTTCAGAAAAAAATCATGAATGTTGCTGGATTTACGACTCATAAATCAAATATTATTCACAAATCAATTTGGAAATCAAAACCCAAAAAAGCTTTTTTTATTGAAGCTAAAAATACAATCGGGTTTCCAATGGTGGTGCGTCCCGCCAAACAAGGATCATCCATCGGTGTTGCCATCTTAGACGAACAAACCGAATGTGAGGACTTTCAAAAAATAGTAGATAACGCCTTTTTTATCAAAATGCTCCATTTGAAAGAGTGGACTATAAAATCGGAAGGTGAAAAGGAAAATTTCATCCGCCAGATTACTGATTTACGTTTTGGAGTCGGTTTTCCCGTTCTTTTAGAAAAGAAAATCATCTATCATCCAGATTCTTTTTGGAAAGAAATGGATAAACTTGCAAAAAAGAACATTGATAAAATAGTAAAAATAGAGAGCTTATCCACGGAACAAAATGTCATTATTGAACCGTTTATTCATGGAAAAGAGTTTTCTTGTATCGTTGTAAAACTGGAAAATGGGGACATTGTCTCCTTGCCGCCTACAGAAATTTTGAAACGTACAGAAATATTCGATTATCAATCAAAATATTCTGATTTTTCTCAACAACGCACTCCAATTGATTTGCCAGTGGAACAAATCAATCAAATTAGGTCAGAGTGTGCTCGGCTTTTCAAATATTTAGAATTTAATACTTACGCTAGAATTGATGGGTTTATTACAATTAATAGAACCGTAGTTTTAAATGATCCAAATACGAGTTCCGTTTTACTACCTTCATCCTTTATTTTTCATCAAGTAGCTGAAATTGGACTCAATCCTTCTCAGTTTCTTACCTATATCATTAGAATTTCTCTTCAAGAAAGAATTAATACTTTATCTCGGGTTATTCCTAAATATGAAAAATTATTAAAACAGGTTGATCGTGATTTAAAAACATTAAAAGGATCATCTTTTCAGAAGAAAAAAGTGGGCGTCATTCTAGGTGGATATTCTTCAGAACGCAATATTTCTTTACAAAGTGGTCGTAATATTTATGAAAAATTGGCGAGTTCTGAAAAATATGAACCCATTCCGATTTTCTTGACGGGAAATGATCTGGATCATCAATTGTATCAAATTCCAATACAACTACTTTTGAAAGACAATGCAGATGATATTCAACGTAAAATAATGAATTTTGAACAGCATCCAGTTATCGAAACTATAAAAGCGGCATGTGCTTCCATCACAAAAAAATATACGACAGATTCACTAGTTTTCAAACCAAAACGCATTGAATATGAAGATTTACTAGGACTTGTTGACCAAGTTTTTATTGCTATTCACGGACGACCTGGAGAAGATGGTCAGATTCAAAAACGATTAGATTATCTCCAAATTCCTTACAATGGGTCGAATGAAAAATCTTCTCAAATCACCATTAATAAATACAAAACCCTTCAAATTTTAAAAGAATATGGATTGATTGTGACGGATCAACTTTTGGTTGAGAAAAATGATTATGTCCAATTTCCAAAAGAAACTTTGAAAAAAATTGAAAAACAATTTAAATACCCCTTTGTTGCAAAACCTGTAGATGATGGTGCAGCAGTAAAAATAATAAAAACTCAAGATAATCTTTGTTCTTTCTTAAAAGCAATGTTCAGAGATACGGAAGCGCTTTTACCCAAATTGGCTCATCAATTAGATTTGCATTCCAAAGAAGAATTCCCACAAAAGGAATTTGTATTGATTGAAGCTTTGATTACTGCAAATGGGGCAAAACATTTTTTGGAAACGACAACGGGTTTGTTGACCTACATCAAAGATAAGGAATTGATTTTTGAGTTTTTCGAACCCACAGAAATTATCAATAATATAGAAAATCAAAATCTAGAAGAAAATATTTATACCACAAAAAAACAAAATATTACTCCTGCTCGATTTTCTAACAACAATAAAGAATACAACTTTATTGCCGCTCAAGTGAAGAGTGAATTAAAAAAGGCAACTCAGCTTCTAGGGATTCAAGGATATGCTACTTTTGATGCTTTTGTCAGAATTTTTGATGATAATCGGGTGGAAACTATTATAATTGAAGTAAATTCGCTTCCTGAACTCACTGAGTCAAACTATTTATTTCAACAAGCGACAATAAATAACTATAAACCTTTTGAATTTATTGATAAAATTTTAACTTTTTGGGAGGATGTAAATTGTAAATTGTTAATTATAAATGGTTAATTATTAATTATAAATTGTTAATTGTTAATTGTTAATTTTGCTAATGGTCGATTTGACGATTTATTGATTTGAAAACCTTTGCGCCTTAGTGAGAAAACATTGATTAAAAGCCTTAGCGTCTTAGTGAAAAAACATCGATTTGAAAACCTTTGCGTCTTTGCGCCTTTGCGAGAAAACATTGGTTCATTGATTTAGTAAATTTAAAAGCCTTAGCGTCTTAGTAAAAAAAACATCGATTGAAAACCTTTGCGCCTTTGCGCCTTCGCGAGAAAACATAGATTCATTATCTTTGCGCCTTTGCGAGAAAACATTGATTACCTTTGCGCCTTTGCGTCTTCAAAAGAAAACATTAAAAACGAAAAACAAAAATAGTGGAGAAAATAAAAAACATAGCAAAAGCATTTTGGGAATTTATCTCAAGCGGCTTATTTATTAAAAACTTCTTAGGTATGATTGGATCCGTCATGCTGTTCTTTTTCATCACTTCCTGGTGGCTGACCTGCTATACCGATCATGGAAATTCTGTACAAGTTCAGGATTATAAAGGAATGAAATTTGATGAAGCCAAAGCTAAGGCAGAGAAAATGAGTTTCAACTTAGTAGTCAATGATTCTATATTCTTGGCGGACAAAGAACCCAACCTTATCATCGATCAACACCCTAAACCACAAACAGCCGTTAAGGAAAATCGAACAATTTACTTGAAAGTAACGAAAGCTACTCCACCGCAAATTCCATTGCCGCCATTGGTAGGAAGTTATGATTATTTGCAATATTCCAAAAAAATTATCCGTAAGGGGGTAAAAGCTCAGATTGTAAAAAGAATTTACGACGAAAAACAAGCCGAAAATACAATCCTATATTTAATCATTGATGGCAAAAAAGTAACGGAAGATGATTTGGATGCTGGAGTAACGGTACCCGAAGGATCTACTGTGGAGTTTGCAGTCACAGAGCGTGGTGGCTCCTTTGTGCCTATGCCTGATTTGGTGTGTATGAAACTGGAAGAAGTGAAATTCGTTTTAGAAAATTATAATCTTAATATCGGTGAAATCATCAAAGATAAATCTGTTTCTAGTAAGAATAGTGCCTATATTTGGAAACAAGAACCTGCTTATATTGCGGATGAAAAAATTAGAATTGGAACGCAGATCAATTTGTATTTGAAGCAGAAAAGACCTGAAGGATGTAGT
>CAMZLN010000071.1 GCA_947311465.1 uncultured Saprospiraceae bacterium | reverse complement strand
TTGAACAAAATCTATTTAAAAATATACACATAAAAACATAGGTCCAACTACTTAAAAACATGGGTCCACCTACTTAAATATGTCAAAAATACATTATTTATTTTTCTGAACAAAAGATTTCGTATTCTTAACATAAAATTAATACAAATATAACAATCAAATGGATAAATACAACATGCGTAGTCCAAATATTAACAGTATTACACCTGATCCTACTTTTAGATAATATAATTTTACTTCATTGAGATAGTTACTAATTTTCTTCGCCATATTTATTTTTAACAAATCTGTAAGGACAATTGTAGGAAATAATCCCATTAAAAATATTGAAAATGATGTAGAATTGGCATTTTCTGAAATCATAATTGCTGTGACCATTCCCAACCAAAAAAATAACGTGAATGGATTAAGCGCATTAATAATAAAACCTTTAAAAAATAAAATCAACGGATTAGTATCTTTCACCTCAAGTTTTTCTTTTTTTGTAGTTACTGTATTTCTCTTTGCTAATGCCGATGTCAATCCAAATATTATCAAGACAATGGCTCCTACAATTCCCATGTTTGATTTAAAACTAGGATTATCTTTCAACAACACTATTGTAGAAAAACCGAAATAAATCAGTAATAAATACGCAAAATCACTCAACCATACTCCAGCGCTATAAATAACCCCTTTTTTAGTTCCCGACTCCATTGAAATCTGCATTAATACAAAAAAAACAGGACCTATCATGATACTCAATGTTAGTCCCAACAAGATTCCTTTTATTAGCATGGCTTAGATTAATTTACTTTTTCTGAAAGAAATTGTTCCCACGCAGTTTTTAATTTCCCCTTTAGCACTCTAGGAAATTTATTTTGCCCCCCACTTTTACCTTGAGATGATAGAAAGTCAAAGAAAACGTCATTTGGAAGAATTTCAAGTTCTATATCCTGTAGTACGGAGCTACGTTCTGTACGATAGTCATCATTCAGCTCCATCAATTTATTGTCGAGAAAAACTCGTAGATTTTCAGCATTCACATCTCCATTAAGTCCAATAAACCAACGATGTGTAAAAAAATTATTTTTGGGAATACTCATTACGGTGAATTCGGGAATTCTGATTTCAAATTCCTTTTCAGCAGCCATTACAGCCATATTCATATTGTCAATAGAAAGGTGTTCTCCACAAACGCTCAAAAACAATTTTGTACGCCCCACTATACTGATTTGGCATTTACTTTTATCAATAATCCGTACTATATCTCCGATTTGATATCGCCATGCCCCTGCGCTATTACTCAACAATATTGCATAATCCTTCCCCTCTTCTACCCCACTGTAATCAACAATATGATCGCTACTAATCAATTTGCCTTCACTATCAAAATGATCCTTATCGAAAGGGATAAATTCAAAAAATATATCATTATTTAAAACCAGAGTCATGAATTCATCATCAATTTCTTGTTGATATGCAATAAATCCTTCAGATGCCAAATAGGTATCTACATAAATCATTGGTTTCGCAAATAAATGCTCAAAACTCTTTTTATAGGGAGAAAAAGCAATCCCTCCATGAATAAATGCCCCCAAACTCGGCCAAATATCATGAATAGTATCAAGTTTATAATGGTTGATAATTTTTTCAATCAGCAAACTTACCCAAGATGGAATCCCTGAAATCACTCCCACATCCCATTCTGGTGCTTTTTTTACAATCGCATCAATTCTTTCGTCCCAGTTTTTAATATCAGAAATTTCTTTTCCTGGCAAATAAATTGGACGAAACCAAAATGGTGTATTACTTAAATTTATTCCGCTCAAGTCACCTACCAATGCACCGTTTCCCTTATTCAAAGATGATGAGCCTCCTAACATCAAAACACGTTTCTTCAATAAATGTCGATGTTCTTTTTTGGTAAATCTCAGAAAAATACGTGTACCCACTAATTTAATTGCCTTGACCATATCATCTGTTACGGGAATAAATTTACTCGAGCCGACAGATGTTCCAGATGTCAATGCTAAATACTTAACGTCCCCTGGCCAACTTACATTTTTTTCATTATCTATCGTTTGTTTCCACCATTCATGATACATCTTTTCATAATCAAAGATGGGAACAGCATTTTGAAATGCCGATATAATATTAGATGAAGATTTGATTTGACTGAAATGATAAAATTCACCAAATTTTGTTCCTTTTGCTTTCTTCAACAGCTTTTTTAATACCTTTTGCTGCTGTGCCAAAGGATTGCGATTATCTGGTTTTATATTTTTTATTAATTCTATCATTTTTTCAATTAGGTAAAGTTAACTTTTACTGCTGAATACACAAAATAATTAAATGCAATTTACAAACAAAAGTAAATAAATAATAAAATCAAAAATATTAATTCTGAACATTTTTTTCTACACAATTCCTTAATTCCACTTTTTTCGATTTAGTGCCATTGTTCTCAACATCCAATTAGGTAAAGATTTTTCAGGATTTCGTTTTCTTAAATCCAAATACCAATTCAATTTTTTAAGAATAGGTACTTTATGTGTTTCGACAAATTCAATCAACGTTCCATCAGGATCCTCGATATAAGAAAAATGCCCAGCAGCTTCCCCCATGTCAAAACTTTCACTACTATCTACTGTAAATTGATGTCCTTTAGATGCACAAAAAGTTCTAAACTTATCCATGCCGTTCACATCAAAACAAAGATGAATAAAACCTAAATCACCCCACATCCTATCTTGAAATATTTTTCTAGCACTACCGTTTATTTTTTGAACCAATTCTATTTCACTTTCGCCCAACATTTTACTAAATGCGCCAACCCGTGATTGACTGTGTTTCAATAATACTCTTCGAAACTTTTGCTTTCCTCCATTAAGACGTTCAAAATCGGAAAATACCCCAATCTCATCCAACACTTTTTTGTCATATCCTAAAATTTCACTATAAAAAGCAATAGATTTATCAATATCTGTCACTCCAATCACTGCTCCAAAAACACCTCCACTATGATTTGAATGGTGCTTTCTAAACCAATTATAAGCTTCCACAATTTCAAATACATTACCATAACGATCTTGAATATAAAAATGAGGTGTTCCAATAGGATTTTTTTTCAAATTACTTAAAAAATGAACGCCTTTTTGTTTTAAGAAATCAAAACTGGCTTTTGCATCTTTTGATTTAATCTTAGTAATGAATATTCCCAAATCACCTAATGCAATTTCAAATTTTGCAAGTTGGGGTATCCGACTTGTATATTGCCAAATTTCCATTCCCCCTCCCCCTTGCATATTCAAAGCTAAAATAGCGTGACGGCTTCTTGGCTCCCCACCCGTATAAGGTAACATAAGACCTGCTTCCGCAGCTTCGTCAAAAACTGCAATATCCATTCCCAAGTGAGTGCCATACCATTCCCAGGCTTCGTACACATTAGGTATGCCAATACCCATCTGTTGAATTCCACTTATAATCATTTATTTCCAAGCTTTTACTTGAGCATCAATTTGTTGATATTCTCCTTCATTTAATTTTTTACGAACAGCGCTGAATGCAGTTAAAGTCCTATTCACATCATCCATTGTATGTGCCGCAGTTGGAATCAATCTCAATAAAATAATTCCTTTGGGTATCACTGGATAAACTACAATAGAACAGAAAATATGGAAATTCTCTCTCAAATCATAGACCAATTGTGTCGCTTCTGCCACCGAACCTTTCATAAATACAGGAGTTACACAACTATTCGTTCCCCCAATATCAAAATCTTGCTCTTTCAATCCCGTTTGTAATGCATCTACAATTTTCCAGAGATTATCTTTCAATTCTGGCATAGATTTCAACATATCAAGCCGCTTTTGATTACCCACAACCAAAGGCATTGGTAGTGATTTGGCAAACATTTGAGAACGCATATTGTATTTCAAATAACGAATCATCATTTTGTCTCCAGCGAAAAAAGCACCGATACTTGCCATAGACTTGGCGAACGTTGCAAAATATATATCAATACCATCTTGAACTCCTTGCTCTTCTCCAGCACCAGCTCCCGTTGCTCCTAAAGTTCCAAAACCATGCGCATCATCTACTAAAATTCTAAAATTATACTTTTCTTTTAATGCGATAATCTCCTTTAATTTGCCTTGCTGTCCTCTCATTCCATAGACCCCTTCCGTAATTAATAGAATAGATCCACCTGTTTTATCCACAATTTTCACCGCCCTTTCCAGCATTTTATCCGCTGATTCAACGTTATTATGTTGATAAGCAAAACGTTTTCCCTGATGCAAACGCACACCATCCACAATACAAGCATGACAATCTGAGTCATATACAATCACATCATGTCTATCGACCAAACAATCAATAGCAGACAACATACCTTGATATCCAAAATTAACCAAAACGGCGCTTTCTTTCATTACAAAATCTGCCAAATCTTGCTCAAGTTTTTCATGATAAACGGTATCACCTGACATCATTCTAGACCCCATTGGGTAAGCTAATCCCCAGTCTTTAGATGCTTGTTCGTCTACCTTTCGGACACTTGGATGATTTCCCAAACCAAGGTAATTATTCACACTCCACATAATCACTTCACTTCCTGCAAACTGCATTCGACTTCCCAATTCACCTTCCAATTTTGGAAAAATATAATATCCTTCGGAACTATCGGCATATTCTCCCAATGGTCCCATATTTTTTTCTAGTTTCTCAAATAAATCCATTTGTTCTATTTTGTTATTTATTAATTAGGTTTGCTTCTTCCTTTTCAAAAAATCCTTGTTTTTCCATCCATTCATCGTTAAATATTTTACCAACATATCTACTTCCATGATCAGAAAAAATAGTCACAATGACATCCGAAGGCTTAAATCTATCTTTTATTTGCAAAATTGCTTGCATAGCGGCACCACTAGAATACCCAACAAAAATACCATCATCAGCGGCCAACTTACGTGCTGTAAGTGCACTATCTTTGTCATTTACTTTTACAAACTCATCTATTACATCAAAATCAATATTGGCTGGAATAATAGTTTTGCCAAGTCCTTCTATTTGATAAGGATGGATTTCATTTTCATCAAAAATACCTGTTTCAAAATATTTTTTCAAAACAGAACCTTCCGCATCCACTGCAATGATTTTTATATTTTTGTTTTGATCTTTTAAATATCTAGCCGTTCCAGAAAGCGTTCCCCCTGTACCTGCACAAACTACAAGATGCGTTATTTTCCCATCCGTCTGTCGCCAGATTTCTGGTCCTGTTGAATGATAATGCCCTCCAGAATTATCCAAATTAAAATTTTGGTTCATATAATAAGCATTTGGAGTTTCTGCTGCGATTTGTTTCGCTCTTGAATAATATGAACGTGAATCATCTGCGGCAACACCTGCTGGGCAAGTCACAACCTTGGCTCCCAATGCCAAAAGCATATTTATTTTTGCCTTTGACGCTTTGCTAGAAACGGTCAAAATACACTTATAACCACGCAACCTAGCCACCATCGCCAAGCTAAATCCAGTATTTCCAGAAGTAGCCTCCACAATTGTATCGCCAGGTTTAAGATTACCCGATTTTTCTGCTTGTTCGATCATGTACAAAGCAATTCTATCTTTAGCCGAGTGTCCAGGATTAAAAGCTTCTACCTTTGCAAAAACTCGAGCCGGCACTTCTTCTGCCACTTTATTTAAACGAATCAATGGAGTATTTCCAATTGTTTCAAGAATATTATTATAAACCATATATTGTTTTACTATTAAATTATTTTCCTAAGGAACGGTGACAAAATAAATAGAGATTCTTCGCTGTTTCTTTTGATCTCATTCCTAAGTTTCAATTTATAAATTAAAATGATATAAAATTCCAACACCAAGATTTACACTTGATTTATAAAAAACGTTTTGCTGATTACCTACCAACATATATCCCAATTTAGATTGAAAATGCAAACGATTATTATACTGATAATTTATACCAATACCTACTTCTAACAAATTTTTTATTTCAAAATCATCCACAAGTCTTTTTTTATGTACTCTTATCGGCAATCCATTAGTTTTGTCCACAAAATCATAAATTACACTTGTTTGCAGTTTTCTTACTACTCCAAAACCTACAGTCATAAAAGGTTTCCATTTTTTTCTTTTCAAAAAATCATATTTAAAACCAAACATAAGCTGTTTATATTTTTGAATAATACTCAACTCTTTAAATTCAATATGAGAAGGAATTTCTATTTGATCTTTTTCAAAATCTTTCAAAATAAAATCTGATGAAAATTCAGTAAAATGAACGCTAAAAAGTGTCCAAAGAGAAACTTTCGGCGAAAAAGGAATCTCAATTCGCAAACCGATACCAGAATTTTCTTGTCGTTTATAACTTTCTAAAAATGAAAAATTAGTAGCCAAATCACCTCCTACAAAAATTCCTTTCGGACGTAAATAGTAGGCGATATGTTGAAAAGTTGAAGGGCCAGTATTCAAACTAAATAACTGAGATGTTTTTACAGTTAAATTTGGATTTTGTCTATCAAAATTCACGGTATTAAATAATGTAGATAATCCATTTTCAATCCGATATATTGAATGTTTTACTGACGCTTTCAAATCATTCTGAAGAGCAGCACTATCCACTTTTTCATCTGAATGCGTTTGATCAAAATATGAAAACCAAGGTCCATGATGACTAAAATATGGAATTGTGGAAGAAAATGTTTTTGAAATCACTCGATTTTCTTTTTCCTTATAAATGGTATCTGAAATTGTATTCACTCTTTCAATAATGACCGTATCTGTTTTATGCTTTTGTAACAATTGAGTCAAAAGAGCTTGATTTTGAGATTGATTTTTAGACAGCTCACTCCAAAGAAAAAGATTGCCAGAAAATAAAAATAATACGATCGCAACTGCTATAGATTTCCAAGACAAAAACGAAGTAGATTTTGATTGATCTAGCTGTTCAGAGATTCGATTCCAATCTGCATGATCAAAATCAAAATCTCGTTGATGAGCTATACTTTGTTTAAATTTTTGAAAATCCTTATCTTTCATGAATAGATTTGCTACCTACTTAATTTTAGTCAATTCTTCTATTTTTTTGGTTTTTGACACCATCCCTTGCAATTTTATTTTGGCTCTAGCCAAATTAGATTTTGATGTCCCAACACTTATTTCCAATCGCTCCGCTATTTCCTTGTGTGAAAAACCCTCCATAATATAAAGATTAAAAACAAGTCTATACCTAGGCGTCAATTGTTGAATCATTTTTAATAATTCATCAAATCCTAAATCATCAAATACATTAGAAGTGCTTTCTATTTTTTGAACGACTTCCAAATTAATTACGTTTTTATGGTATTTTCGATGATAATCAATAGCCGCATTAATCATTACTCTTCTCAACCACAACTCAAAAGGAGTATGTTCTTTATAATTATCAATTCGTTTAAATACATTTAAAAAGCCTTCATGTGCCATATCTTTAGCCTCGCTCAAATCTCTAGCATAATGTACACAAATATTTAAAGCATAAGAATAATACATCTTATACAATTCTTGTTGTGAAGAACGTTTTTGATTTTTACAAGCTTTGATTAACTTTTGCAAAAAAATAATTTTAAATTTCAACAAACTCCACTTTATACATTAAGCACGAAATGAAAATTCAAATGGTTGCGTGGTAGCTGCTAAATAAATAAATGTTTATCAGTATCAACGAAACTAGGGACAAAATTAATAAAAAATGACTACAAGGATATAGAACATTAATCACTTTTTTAATAAATATTTGAATAACGTATCATAAAATTAATTCTATTGTCTAAATTTACGCTGACAAAACAAAAGAGAAGATGGCAACAATCACAAAACCATTAAAATCTAGATTATTTCTAATCCACAAGAAGAAGATTCTTTTATTAAAGCAAACTTCTAAAAATGGGGGTAAATTTACTGTACCAGGTGGTACTGTTGAGTCTTTTGAATTTGCAAAAGCATCTCTCGTCCGAGAAACTATGGAAGAAATCGGAGTCACCATAAATCCTGAAAAATTAGAATTAGTACATACCTTGCATAAAAAGAAAGGTGATTCTTCTCGGATTGTACTTTATTTCAGAATCAAGGAATGGAGTGGAGAATTTCAAGTGGGCGAACCCGAGAAATTCAAGAAGGTGAAATGGTTTTCTTTGGATAATTTGCCCAGCAATATTTCGCCTACGGTGAAGTTTGTTTTGAAGCAGTTTTTGGATGGGAGGAGGTTTTCGGAAATGAGAAAGACTTCTAGTAATATTTACTAGAAGTCTTTGTATAGGCTCTCAACTACCTACTAAAATTATTTATTTAGGATAAATCGTCATAGAAGCTGGCTTTGTAGTATTTTTATACCACGCACCTCCTACGGTCGTTCTCGATAATCCTTTTTCAGTAAAAACTGTTGCTATCACAGATAGATCTAAAGTATCGCTACCTACATCAGGAGCAGTATATTTATACAATAGAGAATCTGTTTGTGTAGTATTGCTGTAAGCTGCTTCAGAATAAGGAACTATAATTGAATCTAAAGGAGTTCCTCCCAATGTTGGGTAAAAAACAACCTCCTTTATCGGATCATTACACCAAAATCTTAAATCCAAGGTAATTTCATCACCAGATTTAACAATGCCATCTGGGCCAATCCAAAACTCCGCAATAACAGGAACATAACCGATGATATCAGTATTTTCCTCCGTAAACCTTTCTTGTTTGTAACAAGAAGAAAAAACAAATAAACTTCCCAACATTAAGAGAAAAAGTCCTTTGCCAATTTTTATATTTTTTATCATAATAATATAAAAATTGGCAAAGGACTTTTTCTCTTAATGTTAGGAAGTTTATTTGTTTTTTCTTCTTGTTACAAACAAGAAAGGTTTACGGAGGAAAATACTGATA
>CAMZLN010000070.1 GCA_947311465.1 uncultured Saprospiraceae bacterium | reverse complement strand
TGAGCATCTTTAATTTTTGAAATATCAGTTGATGTCGCATCAGAAGAGAAAATTTCTAAATAAAAATTAAAGATGCTCAGCTAAAGGCTTTGAAAGAGAATCCCTATTTTTCTAAAGTTATCCAAGATGATAAAAATGGGTTTATTTATGAAAATCAAATTGATTCAACAAAATTCAACTATGGATTTAGACATATTAAAATTCAAGGAGACAAAGAGTATATTTTTCAAACGGGTCTAATTGGATTCTTCACAAAGGACGATGTAATGAAAATGTATTCTGCTATAAAATAAAAAAAAGCAGAATCTTTTTAGGATTTCTGCTTTCTCAACAAGTAGTTAATTTTAATCTTCAATTACTGCGGTAATCATATCATAGCCAAAAAAAGCTACTATGACTACCAATATGGTTAGTACAATCATGTGGAATAATAATTTGTTATAAAATAACTTTACGCATTAAATTTAAGAAGATTAATTTGAAAAATCAATAAAATAACAGTAAATAAGGAAACTTTAACACTTAACAATGATTTTTTACATAAAAAGGGCACGTTTTTTGAATTTAAAACGTACCCTTTTTTATTTTTTGTCATAACTCCTTAAAAATCAGAAGCTCCGTCGTTTGCATCATTGTATCTTTGTGTTACTTCTTTCCAATTAATTACATTGAAAAATGCTTCCACATAATCAGGTCTTCTATTTTGGTAATTCAAGTAGTATGCATGTTCCCAAACATCCAAACCTAAAATGGGAGTACCATTATGATCATTGATATCCATCAAAGGATTATCTTGATTTGGTGTAGAACAAACAAACAATTTGTCATCCTTATCTACGCACAACCATGCCCATCCAGATCCAAATCTAGTTTTTGCAGCAGCTGCAAATTCATTTTTGAAATTTTCAAAAGAACCGAAATCTCTCATAATTGCCTTATGAATGTTAGTTCTAGCTCCTGGTTCTCCGCCACCATCTGGTGACATTACTGTCCAAAATAAACTGTGATTGTAAAATCCGCCCCCGTTATTTCTAACTCCAGTTGAAGCACTTGAAATACTAGCAAGAATATCTTCGATAGATTTTCCTTCTAAATCAGTTCCAGCTATTGCGTTGTTTAATTTTGTTGTATAACCATTATGGTGCTTAGTATGATGTATTTCCATCGTTTTTGCATCAATATGTGGTGCCAAAGCATCGTATGCATACGGTAATTCAGGTAGTTTAAATGCCATTCTTTTATATTTTATAGTTAATAAATCGTTCCTTTGTTTAGAACAAATCCAAATATAGACAAGTTTTTGAAATACTTATATTCTTTTTGGATTTTACTTTATTTTTATAGGATATTTGTTTTTATTTTAAAATAATGGCTTATTTTTTTATAAAAAATCAGGTCCTAAAACTACAAATTTATAATATGAAATTCAGAAAAGAAAAAGATAGCATTGGATATATTGATGTACCTGCTGATAAATATTGGGCTGCACAGACACAGCGTTCGATGCAGAATTTCAAAATCAATGAAGAAAATGACAAAATGCCCATTGAAATCATTCGTGCATTTGCAATTTTGAAAACTGCAGCAGCCAATACTAATGCAGAATTGGGAGTACTTTCAAAAAAGAAAGCTAAATTGATTGGAAAGGTTTGTAAAGAAATTTTAAAAGGTGAATTGGATGATCAATTTCCTTTGGTCATCTGGCAAACCGGTTCTGGTACACAATCCAATATGAATGTCAATGAGGTAGTTGCCAACAGAGGGCATGTTGTCGATGGTGGCAAATTGTCAGATGAGAAGAAAGCATTGCATCCAAATGATGATGTCAATAAATCTCAATCATCTAATGATACTTTCCCTACTGCAATGCATATTGCTGCTTATAAAATGGTAATGGAAACTACTTTGCCTGGAATTAAAGCTTTGAGAGATACACTCGACAGTAAGGCAAAGGAATTTAAAAATATTGTAAAAATTGGTAGAACTCACTTTATGGATGCTACGCCAATTACGGTAGGGCAAGAATTGTCTGGGTATGTTGCGCAATTGGATTATGGAATGGCAACAATCAAAAATAGCCTAAAACATCTAGGAGATTTAGCCTTAGGGGGGACTGCCGTAGGAACAGGACTGAATACGCCAAAAGGATATTCTAAAATGGTGGCTGCCGAAATCGCAAAATTGACGGGCTTTCCATTCAAATCGGCTAAAAATAAATTCGAAGCTCTAGCTGCTCATGATGCCATAGTTGAAGGTCACGCTGCATTGAAAACGGTTGCCGTTTCCTTGATGAAAATCGGAAATGATATCCGTATGTTGGCTTCAGGACCACGATGTGGCATTGGAGAATTGTTGATTCCTGCCAATGAGCCTGGCTCTTCAATCATGCCAGGAAAAATAAATCCTACGCAAGCAGAAGCCCTAACAATGGCGATGGCTCAAGTAATGGGAAATGATGTTGCCATTACTTTTGGTGGTGCTACAGGTCATTTTGAACTGAATGTTTTCAAACCTATGATGATTATGAATTTCTTGCATTCTGCTCGTTTGATTGGAGATGCTTGTATGAGTTTCAACACAAACTGTGCTGCGGGGATTGAACCTAATCAAGAAAGAATTACTCAAAATCTGAATAATTCGTTGATGTTGGTGACTGCTCTAAATACACATATTGGATACGATAAAGCTTCGACTATCGCAAAAACTGCATATAAAAATGGAACAACTCTAAAAGAAGAAGCTGTTAAATTGGGTTATTTAACTGAAAAAGAATTTGATGCTTGGGTACGCCCGGAGAAGATGATATAATTGAGAATTGAGAATGTGGAATTGAGATTGTGGAATTAATAACTCAAATAATTCTACATTCTCAATTCTACATTCCAATTTTTTTTAAATATATTTACAACATGCGAGAAAACGAAGTCATCATTGTCAATATTGCCAGTGATATCTACAAAAGGATTGTAAGGTCCGCAGTAGATTATGCGATTTTGTCCCTACCTTTTACTATTAATCGCATGAAAATCCCGAATGAAGAACAACGTGCCTTAAATATCGCAAAAGGAAAAATTGCAGAATATCTATTTCAATATTATTGCGTTCAACATAAAATTCAAGCTGATTTCAAGTCGTGTACTACCCCATTTTATCAAATTGATAAGAAGGACTTTATGTTGAATGGTCGAGAGTGGGATATCAAAAATAATTTTATTTATTATGAAGGGGATTCATTTCCTCATCCATACACTCATTTACCTGCCTTGGTTCCCAACCGTCACAAGAAGGATCAGTGGTCTCAAAAAGAAACGGCCAATTATCTATTTACATTTCTCAAGGGAGCAGATCTCAAAAATGGAAAACGTGTCAAAGAATTTTTGACTTTAAAAATGAATTCAAAACAACAGACTTTTCTTAGAGAATTGTACAGTACTTTTCAGGGAATGCCACAAAAACATAAACCTTTTGAAATTGGTTGGTTTCAAAAAGAATATAAAGTTTTGGGAACTCATCCCCTTTTTGAATTAAATTTTCAACCAAAATTAATTATTACGGGCTTTGCCAATCCACAATCTTATGATTTATTTGAAAATTGCGGTCCTAATGTTGAAAATAATCTCCTAAATGATCCGATTCCAAATTGGTATGCTAAAAAAGGGAAACGAAATTCTTTAAAATTCTTGAATGGTGTGATCTGGACTACGATTAAAAATGCTACGGTTCCTGTTGGCAAATTGGAGGCTTTTTCTGCTATTATATGATTTGTTGCTTTTATTTATTTACTTTCTTACTTTTTCACCTGAAACTTTATTGTTTTACGCATCTTGCTATAAAACAACCTTTTACATCTAAAATTATCCGAATTTAAACGTTTATAAACGGATATAAACGTTTATAAGCGTTTAATAACGGATAATTTAATCTTGATTGATTCATATTTGCGGTGATAAAAAAATTAAATAATATTACAAAATTAATTAATTATCCCCCAAGACTTCCGAAGTTTATAAACTTCGGAAGTCTGGGGGAGGTAACCAAATCAATCAATTATGAACGAAATTATAACCAAAACTTACGATGACCGAACACTCCCTCTAGAATTTGGTCAATTCTACCACATCTACAATCGAGGCAACAACCGTGATAACATCTTTTATCGCCATGAAAATTATCTCCATTTTTTAACGAAAATCGCTCATTACCTACCAGATTTCATCGATATCTATTCATATTGTCTTTTACCCAATCACTTCCATTTATTGGTACGAGTGAAAGATGATTTAGAAATAATTGAACCTTCCAAACCGAAATTTCAAGGCGAAAATAAAATCAAAATCATTACGGAACAATTTCGTTTGCTTTTCATGAGCTACGCAAAAGGAATCAATAATCAAGAAGGTCGTGTGGGTAGTCTTTTCCAAAAGGGATTCAGAAGGAAGCATGTAGATAATCAGGATTATTTGTTAAACCTTGTTGAATATATCCATTCCAACGCAAAAAGACATGGCATTCATTATAGCACGTTTGGATATCCATATAGTTCTTATCGCTCTATTCTTTCCAATAAAAATACCCTGCTCAAACGGAAAGAAGTTTTAAATTGGTTTGGAAATAAACAATCTTTCATCAATGCACATACATCTGTACAAGATATTCCTTTTCAGGAGTATTGGATTGAAGATGATAGGGATGAATGGTTATAAAAATTGTGAGTTTCCATCCAGACACTATTTAGTGTCTGGACGGAAACTATTTATAATTTTTTAGCTTTAAACTTACCATCATGTACAATTTTTTCACTCTTTTCAAGTGCATTGACTCCTATGTCCCTTTTATAAATGTATCGGTCACTTCTGTAATCACGATACTTCCTGACCCCATATTGTTTGAGCTAATCCAAAAATTGCCCCCTTCGGAATAAGTTATAGAATTGCCTTCAACCTTATCACCCGTCAAAAAAGTAGCAACAGATGGTTGGCCTTTGATGTTAATCCCTATCTTGAAGCCATCTTTGTCGATACCATTTATAGTGAATAGGTCCGTCTGACTGGTCAATGCACTTACTAAAGGGGCGGAATCGGCGGTAAATTCATCTGAACCAATTTTAGCGGTCATGTAAAAATCGGCAGTTTGTGTTGGATTGGTGTCTGGCTCTTTTTCACATGATGTGAAACTTAAAACTAGACTAAGGATTAATATTATATTGAGAATTTTCATAAGATGGCTTTTTATTTTAAAATGAGATAACTGATTTCATATTCTATTTATTATCAATTGCCACCTGAAAAGTCAAACAATACTGATGAAACGTATTAGTAACAAAAGTATTAAAATATCCATACGGAGCAATATTAATATCGTCTTGCAACCAAAATACTTCTGGACATAGGACTAATTTCTTTTGTAGGATTCGGCCAAGATCAAATGCCAAAGGGTACATTTTTCCCTTCTTCTTGATATTTTTAACTACAATTGTAAAAAATCCACCAGGCTTGAGATGTTTGATAATTTTGAAGTAAATTTTCGTCAAATCTTCAAGGAAAGCTTCGTAATCTTCGATATTTCCAAGATCGTTGGTTTCTTCTGAATAATTGGTTTGTAATCCTTTTTTACGACGCTTTGCTTGATTTTCTGCCCCTTTCATATTGAGCATATCCCAATATGGTGGTGATGTAATGATGTAATCAAATGTCGGAAAATCTCGTTTCGTAATCTTCCGCGCATCTTTCTTCTTGATAGAAAATTTCACAGCTTTGTACTTAAAATCTTCACTTGAAACTAAATTTTCCAAACGAGTTTCTGCAATTTCTTGGAAAAAAGGACTCAATTCTGTACCATAGCCATTTCGCCCAGCTTGTAGCGCGGCAAACTGAGTAGATGCAGTTCCAGACATGGGATCAAATACATTTTCACCTTCTTTTGTGAAGTATTTCAGAAAAATATTAATCAATTCTTCAGGGTATTTCGCTGGATGCAGGATTTCATCTTTTGAACGCCGCTTGGGTTTTAGAATAAACCAATTAGAATGTGGTGTTTGGTCATAAATGGGCACTTTTGAAGCTATGTTTTGCTTAAAAAACTGCTTATTTTCCAACATTCTTTTACTGCCAATGCTTATTTCATCCTTTCTAAAATACAAGGCATAATAAAAATTATTTTGAACTGGAAAAGTACCTTCCTCTATTTTTATGTTTTCATTTTTAGGCAAACATCCCAATTTTTCATCTCTAGGAGTCAATACATTTCTCACTGTGAAATAAAAATCCCAAGCAATCGGATGATTCTTAAAATCCGAAATGAGATTCTCAATAAATATTGTCAAAAAACGTCTATGAATGATTTTTTTCTCCAATTGCAAAACCACATTAAAAACCGTTCGCTTCTTTTTTAAATAATCATCTAAAGTTTCAAACAAACCTAGTAAATCCATAACTGCAAACTGAATTCTATCTACGGATTCTAAATTTTCTAAGGTGAAAACTTCTGCTCCTTCTTCTTTTGCAATTTCTGTAAACAATGCCAATCGTTTATCATTTCCATAGAAAAAAATATGGGGTGGCAACTCATCATGGTTATCATACTTCAAAAAAAAACGAATATTTTTACGATAAGTCGTAGCAATATCATCTTCGATATACCAAGATTTCTGAAAAGGCAACCACTCTTTTGAATTTAGATTATTGAATCTATTGACCATGTATGTTTGTTTGGCTGCAAACATACAATTTTTTAGGATTTTATTATGAGAAATTGATTCAAAAATAATGCTGCTATGATGTATTTTTCACAAAAAGTTAATTTTTGTTTTAAACAATCATTACACTTGTGGTTTTTGATTATTTAAAACAAAAATTAACTTTTTGTGAAAAATACATCATAGCAGCATTATTTTTGAATCAATTTCTCATAATAAAATCCTAAAAAATT
>CAMZLN010000069.1 GCA_947311465.1 uncultured Saprospiraceae bacterium | reverse complement strand
AATTTGTAAATCAAAATTATCAAAATATAGATAGGTACATCCAAAGGAATCCAAACTTTTTACATCTCTGATCCGATCTCTCTCATGATTATAATTTGATCTATTTTCAAAGCATCCAGCAGCAAAATAATTCATCATCTTGTCAACAGAAAATTTGTGGTTGATGTGAAACCAAGTCAATGGCTCATTTTCAGGAATGGGTATAGACAATTTTTCAAAAGTAGTATCAATATTATCTGTTGGACTCAATAAGAAAAAAATACTGTCCTGCATTTTACTGCACCTTTTGTCTAAAAAGACATCGAAAGAAATTTCATAAGTCGTATTTGGAGAAAGCGTGGTGACCAATTTCGTTTGAAAATATTCTGTATTACGTTCATCAAAAGCGATTCCAATGAAAAAGTTAGATTTATTTTTTGCAAGAAACTTTGTCCAAAAAGAACCACCCAAATTAGCATTTTTTGCATGGTAAAAATAATCTGGTGTTTTGACGGATGTCTGTAATCCAGTTTCCCAATTTTTAGGAGTTGCAAAATCATTTTTATCTCTTTCTTCAATTTCAAACCCACCATTAAAAAAGATATTTTGCCCTAAACTATTGAATGACAATATCAAAAACACTATCCAAATAAAATAAAGCCTAATCGACAAAAATTGGCCAATGTATTTCAGCCCTTTTTTTCTTAACCTGTGCATCATATTCTTTTTTATTTTTTACTTCTTTAAAATTAAAAGTTCCAAAGGGAGCAAATTCATCTAAAACAAAAACATAGTATCTATCCACGAAATTAACATAAAACATGGGTGGATACTTTCCTTTTTTTACTAGAGATAAAAGCCTTGGTTCTAAATATTGAAACTCAGCCTTATCATCATTCCCGTCAACTATCAGATGCAATAGCATGACATAACCTTCGAACATCCCTATATTTCCCACGTTTTCAAAAATTGGTAACTGTTTTTTTGATTTAATTAAATTATAAAACTTTTTCAGATTAATAGTATCCAAAGTCCAAATTGAATTATCATCAATAGTATCAAAATCCATACGTATGGCTTGGTCGAAATAAATCATATTGATTATTTTTGTATAATAATCTAGATCTTTCAAACTATTAATTTGGGCTTTAACTAGTTTTTTCTTTTTAGATTCTGAATAAGGTTTAATGATATCTTTTAATTCTTCATATTTCAGATAATCATCTGCCAATAAACCATATTTTATGGCTTTCTTGTAAACCTTTTGTACCTTTTGATTGGAAGCATCTTTTTTTGATAAAATTCTACATTTCAACAGATAGCCTTGATCTTTTTGCAACCCGCAATCTTTTGAATTAAGAAATTCGTTTATTCTAATTAATGCTTTGTCGAAATTCTTGTTTTTAAATAAATACCTTGCAGAGTAATAAGACTCAAAATGACAAGGATCTTGAGCTTGAACAACATAACTAAACAACAATAATAAAGCGATTGGTAAATTTCTCATATTTATCTTCTAATTTTTTATTAAATCTACTTTACGTTTTAATCTTATCTCTCCTGCTCCCTTTCTGCCCACCACCTTCTTGTCCCACATCAATAACATGGTCCGCCATTTCTCTTGGTCTTTAGATTTTTCAGAATAGCGGAAAACGGATTTCAATCCGTTAAAATTATAAAGCAAAATAACATAGATGCATGATGCAACTTCATCCATTGCAAAAAAAAACATTTCAAACATAACAAATTCTATTAACAATACAAAAATAATTACATTTTTTTTACGAAAACACGTCTTACGTTTATTCGTTCAATACACCTGATTTACACCTTCAGCACTAGTTGTTTTATCAAAATAAATAATCCCATCAAACGCTCTAAACAAATCAATATTTGAAAAACGGCTATTTGGAACTGTATGACCTATATTTGTCATCAAATTTTTATGTTTCAATGTTTCTATATCATTAACATCTTCTAGATTGATAAAAAATGACTCATCATTTAGCATGCTTAAAAAATATTCATAACTATTACAATTAACTCGGTTTAAAATATTGTCCTCTAAATAATATTCTCTAGATTTCTTTGGGTACGCCCTATAAGTTCCCTCATTGACAACAAAACCCAAAACATATTGATTTTGATCTTTTAAAAAGGCACCAGTTTTTTCTCCATATTTTTGTATATGGCTATTATGTGCCCAGAAAATTACCTTATTTTCATGATTTACGATATATTTTATATTTTCCGCCATCAAGTAATCTCGTGTTTGCATTCCTGAATCAAATTTTACAAATTGTCTCAATAAATCAGCATTATGCTTTAATTTTCGATAATTTTTCTTTGATAATTTTTCTTTTACCATTTCTATTTCATCTTCAATAGATTTCACTATCAACAATAATTCTGGAACTTTATATTCGTTTCTATAATCTCCTAATAATTTTAAGATCTTACGGTTGGAAGTAATTGAAAATGATTGCAAATATTGAAAAGGAGCTTTGTCACTTTGAACATCACAGCCAGCTATTTGAACTCTTTCATCTATACTTTTTGATGAATTGTATTTTTTAATCCAATCAAATATGGATCTTACTTCTTTTGTTTGATATATTCCAAATAGTTTACTCAGTGCTGAATCAACTCCTGAGATATAATCCATATTTAAAAATTCATTAGCAAGTTCCAAATTCCCCATATTGCTTTCAAATACTATAGTCTTAAAATTTTTATTCTCCACTAAATACTTTATAATCTCCTTTTTTGCCAAAAAAATCTCTTTAGTGCCATGAGTACACTCTCCTAAGGAAACAATGGATGCGGAACTAAAATTGGATGAGATTTCTGCTAGTGCAATTTCTGGAATTAAATCATTTTTAAAATCAAAAACAACAGCAGCATCTCTTAAAATTTGACGGTTCCTATCATTTAATATCATAGGTTGGTATTTATCCCCGTCAATTAATATTTTTACATTGTCTAAAGCTACAGTTGATTTAGAATAACCAAAACTCATCTTACAAGCAACAAACCCCTTCTTACTAATTATATTTTGTTTATATGTTACCCAATTATTTGATTTCTTAAGTTTAATCGTATCAACCGTAGATATCCATCCTTTTTCAAAATTATGCCATGTTATTTCAAAATAAAACACATTGCTAATATTTTCGCTTAATTTGACTTTAAAGTCAAATTCCACATCAATTGAGACTTCTCTTGTAGAATCAAGATATATATGATCAGTCGAAATATGCTGCATTGGTTTTAAAATAATAGAATATTTTCCATCAGATTGATCTATTGAATCTATTACAATATTGTATCTTTTTGGAATAAACCAAGATAGTAATTGACCATTATCATCAAACTGCTCAAAATTAAGATTCAAATAATCATATTCATTACTATCTTTATCATTACAAGAAAAAAACAGCAGAATAAAGAGTATTTTTATAATTTTCATATTTTATAATTTAGAACTACAATGCAATGAACATAATATAAATAATAACAGGGTAGTACTTCAAAGAATGATATATTTAAAATTTAATAGATGCTAATCAAAATAATTTTGGTGTATTTATCTAATGATATCTAACTAGTTAATTCTTTGTTTAAGCTTTCTATAATACAACAACAATTACATTTTTTTACGAAAACACGTCTTACTTCTACTAGACTTTAAAAGTTTAGTAAACGTTTATGCAGAAGAAATCAAAATTGCAGATTAGTTGAATAATTGATTTTTTGTAGGTAAAACACACAATTTTAATTTATTCAATATTTTCATCCATTTTTGTAGGTTTTTATCAATTGATAACTTACTTTTGTATCCTATTTTATTATTCATATAAATATTTTATAATGGGTGTTTCAACTTTATCAAGAGGTGTTTGGGTGATTTTGTTTGTCGTTTTCATTCTTGTACTTGCATGGTTCTTAATGTTTTTACCTGAATTTTTCTGGTTAGTTTTACCTTTCAACTTCACAACTTTTGTAAAGGCTACTAACTTATTATAGTTAGAAATTCTTTCCATAGTGTTTCTGCCTACTTCTCTATCTGTTTGATAGACTAGCTTGTAATTTCTATAATCAAATTCATAAATGAGTAATCTTGAAGAAATATATCAATCTAGAGTTGATAGTTTTGGCAAACAGGCTGAAATTCTAGCCAAAAAGCATTTTCATTGGAGTTTTCTAAGATTGATTATTTTTCTAATTGGTGTAGCTGTTGCGGTCTATTGTTCTAATTTTGGAATTGGATGGGGCATCTTATCGTTTGCCGTATTTCTACCTTTTTTTACCTATTTTATAAGATTGCATCAAAAGATACAATTCGATAAAGAATTGCATGAAAATTTGGTGCAGGTCAACAAAGATGAATTATCCGCTTTGGATAATAATCATAATGTATTTGAAAATGGAAATCGCTTTTCAGACGTAAATCATCCATATTCTGGTGATTTAGATATTTTTGGTCCACATTCTATTTATCAACTTTTCAATAGAACGACAACCACTATCGGTCAACAAAAACTAGCAGACTATCTCAATGGAATTGTAGATAAGGATACTATCTTGCAAAGACAAACTGCTATATCGGAATTGAAAAATCAACTCGATTGGAGACAACAGTTACGGGCTACAGGAATGAATACCAAAGATAATCCTACCTATATTGTAGCTTTAAAAGAATGGCTGGTTCAACCTGATTTGGTTAAAGGAAATGCTTACAACGAAATGGCACTTTGGCTTTTTCCTATTCTAGGAATTATTGGAATTTTAGTATATGTTTTTTACTTGCCTTGGCAAATAATCATTCTCTTTTTACTGCCTAGTATTTTTTTACTTAAAAAAACATTTAGTGATGTCAATCTGATTATTCATCAAGCTGGAAATGCCGAAAAAATATTGAAGTATTATGGAAAAATAATTGAATGGGTTGAAAATGGGTCTTTTACTTCGCCTATGCTTACAAAACTTCAAAATCAATTACTAAATAACGATCAAAGGGCTTCAAAAGAAATCAATACACTCTCTTTTCAGTTGCATCAACTCAATGTAAGAAATAATATACTTGCTTTTCCAATCAATTTATTTGGTTTGTGGGATTTGCAATGGATCAATCAGTTGGAAAAATGGAAAGAAGCAAACCAATCTAGCCTGCCAAAATGGTTTGATGCTCTGGCAGAATTTGAAACCTTATGTGGCTTGGCAACCGTCTATTACAATAATCCCGATTGGTTTTTTGCAAAAATTACTGAAAAGCCTTTGATAAATGCAGTCGAAATTGGACACCCACTTATTCCAAAACAACAAAGGATAACCAATAGTATCAAAATCCCTACTCAAGGGCACATCAAACTATTGACAGGATCTAATATGGCAGGAAAAAGTACTTTCCTTCGTACTATTGGACTCAATTTGATACTTTCTGGAATCGGTGCTCCTCTTTGTGCAAAAAGTTTTGAAACGCCACTCCAAAAGGTGTATACAAGCATGAGAACGCAAGATGCTCTATATGAAAATACTTCTTCCTTTTATGCAGAATTGAAAAGATTAAAATTCATCCTAGAAGCAGCTGATAAGGGAGATAATATTTTCTTTCTTTTGGATGAAATCTTGAAAGGGACCAATTCAAATGATAGACATAACGGATCAAAAGCACTTATAAAACAGTTGATAGAAAATAAAGGATCTGGAATCATTGCAACACATGATCTAGAATTGGGGATTTTGGAAGCTCAATACAATGGAGCAATCGAAAATTTATGTATGGAAGTTAGAGTTGATAATGATAAATTAATTTTCGATTATAAATTAGAAAAAGGAGTCAGCAAAAGTTTTAATGCGACTTTATTAATGAAAAACATGGGAATTAAAATCAATGAGTAAAAAGAAAAAACTTCAAAAATTCGCCGATCTATTATCATTTCCAAATGTTTATGAAAACTTTGAATCTAACACACCTGAACTGGTGCATTTTGAAGATGAAGATGTTGAAATGGCAGGTCTTTGGAATAAAAACCATTTTAAAAATGATAATAAAATCACACTCGAATTGGCGTGTGGTGGGGGTGAATACACCGTAGCATTGGCAAAAATGTTTCCCGACAGAAATTTTATTGGCGTTGATATCAAAGGGGCAAGAATATGGAAAGGGGCAAGAATAGCTGTTGATGAAAAAATTTCAAACGCAGCATTTTTACGTACTAGAATTGAATATATCAACTTGTTTTTTGAAAAAGATGAAATTGATGAAATCTGGATTACTTTCCCAGATCCTTTCCTCAGAGACAGCAAAGTAAATCGAAGACTAACTTCGCCTTATTTTTTGAAAAAATATAGACAAATTTTGAAAAAAGGGGGTACAATTCATTTAAAAACAGATTCTCCTGAGCTATATGACTTTACAGTAAATGAATCTATTCCTGAAATTGATTTTGTGAAACTATTAATCAATCATGATGATATTTACTCAAAACCCTTAATTATGCCTGAATTGGACATAAAAACTTTTTATGAACATAAGCATTTGGCAAATGGGTTGACGATTAAGTATGTAAGATTTTTGATGGGATAAGTACTTTTAGAGTTTAATAAATTTATGTATTTTATTTCTTACTTCATTACTCGATACAAAATAAAAGTGTTTGTTCAATTTTGATAATAAATTTTGTTCATTCTTCACCTTCGTACAATCTAGCACCGTTATCTGATCTATTTGTTTATCAACGACTTGCCCCAATCTTTTTTGATTATTAAGCAGTCTTGAAGCTGCAAGAATTTTGTCGTTTTTGTGTGATAAAATAATTGTTTTTTGGGAAATGGTATCAAATATATTTTTGTTTAATTCAAACTCTTGAAAACTTATATCTGGAGCAGACAAAATGAGTGTTGTCAAAGTATTAGCTTTAATATCTCCCAATTTTATACTTTCCAGAAATAATTTATTGCCCATAGAGTGGCACATCAAATGTATTTTTAATTGACACAGATTAGAAATGGTATTTATTAATTTTGAAAAATATCCTTTTGATAGATCAATGATTTTATAAGTTTTAAAATAATTTAAAGTCCTAGCATCCCAAATAATATGTATGACACCATCAATCGTCGCCGAATCATCATTTAGAAAATTATTAAAACCAATAAAAGTCCTTTTTGTAATATTTTTGGTCGCAGAAAAGTAACCATGCACATAGAAAAGCGGATTATTAAAAAGAGAGATTGTTTCTTGTATTTTTGAATAATCATTAATTCCTTTACTTAGATATATTTTTTGAAAAGGGGCACTTTTGAACTTCCCAATAGATAATTCACCATTTTGAGAATTAATTTCTATAAATAATTGGTTTGAAATATTGCTTTCCTTTTTCATGATTATTTTCCTTTTTTCTAAAAAATTTGATTTTTTATCCGACTTATGTATTCATTTATATAAAAAACGTATGATAAACGATAAGTTTTTATAATTTCGACTAAAATTAGTCAAACATGAAACGAACAGTTCAATTTTTATTTTTTTTAATTTTTATTTTTACAACAAATTTCATCTCTGCTCAAAAGAAATGGGATTTAGAAAAATGTATTAATCATGCACTTCAAAACAGTATTCTAGTAAAACAAGCGACATTACGTATTGAAAATGCAAATTTAGACCAATTATCGAATAAAAATAGTCGGTATCCAAATCTTAACGCATCTAGTTCTGCTGGGATGCAATTTGGAAAGTCTATTGACCCAACCACCAATTCTTTCGAACTCAACAATACTGGGTTTAATACCATTGGATTGAGTGCTTCCGCTATTCTTTATAATGGTGGACGAATCAAAAACAGCATCAAACAAAGTGATTTATCTTCTAAAGCAGTAAAGGCAGATGCGAAACAAATTAGAAACGATATTGCGTTACAAGTTGCCACTGCTTTTTTATCCGTATTGATGTCAGAAGAACAATTGCTTAATGCAACACAGAGATTAGACCTAAGCAAAAAACAATTGGAAAGGACGCAAAGATTGATAAAAGCTGGTGCTTTACCTGAAAATGACAAATTGGATATTTTATCTCGAATTGCAAGAGACGAGCAAGAATTCGTGAATCGAGAGAATGAAATAGAGCGAAGTTATTTGGTATTGAAGCAGTTGTTGTTATTGGAACCCGATTTTGATCTAAAAATTATAAAACCAAAAATTGATAAGGTAAGTGTTGAAAAGACACCCAGTTTTAGACAATTATTTCAAAAAGCATCACAAAATCAACCTTTCATTGAAGCTGGGAATTTAAGAATAAAAGTTGCTGAATATGGCGTGAAAATTTCAAAATCCCAAGGTTTACCAACCCTTTCAATTTTCGGAAATATAGATACAAGATTTTCAACTTTAGGGAAATATAGAGATGGTACGGAAATTTTTAGAATTCCACAAAAGGTTTATATCAATGGACTAGAAACGATAATAGAATCAGATCGGGAAATTCCTAGATTCAAAGACAGTCCTTATGGCAAACAAATAAGTGATAATCTAGGAGAATCAATTGGCTTGAGTTTACGAATCCCCATATTTAATGGCAATCGAACTAAAATATCTATCGCGAAAGCAAAACTAAATGTAGAACAGTTAAAATTGAGTAATGAACAAAAAATTCAAGGTTTAAAATCCGATGTTTTAAGAGCAATTTCAGATGTAAAGGCTGCAAGAAAGTCATTTGAAGCATCTGAAAAAACCGTGGAAGCGGCGAAGGTTTCCTATCTGAATACAGAAAATAAATTTAATGTTGGAGCATCAAATGTTTTCGAATTAACCACAGCTAAAAATAATTACGATCAAGCAAAAATTAATCTAACAATTACAAAATATACCTTTTTGTTCAAACAAAAAGTATTGGAATATTATCAGGGCACAATGTTTAGGTAGGAAAAACTATGACAACTCCATTCATAAAAATAATCAAAATATTATAAAATGACACAACCTAGAAAAAAGAAAAACAAGACTTGGATATACTTAGGAATAGGACTATTGCTTCTACTCGTTGTTGCTGCTTTAATGAAGGATAAAACCAGTGGAAAAGGAGAAAAAGTAGAAATTAAATCCGTAAAACGACATACCATTTTAGAAACAGTAGGCGCAAGTGGAAAAGTGTTTCCATCCCAAGAAGTTAAGATTAGTTCTGATGTATCTGGCGAGGTTGTAGAGTTGTTTGTAGAAGAAGGAGATTCTGTAAAAATAGGACAATTATTGGCAAAAGTAGATCCTGATGCCTATCAAAGTGCCGTTGAAAGAGGTATTGCAAGTGTGAATTCAAGTAAAGCACAGTGGGCGAATGCAAAAGCAGGAATTTTGCGTCAAAAAGCCATGATTACCCAAGCAGGAGCACAACTTGAACAAACAAAATCCCAATTAAAAAACATAAAAGCCATATTTAAAAGAAATGAGCAGCTATATAAAGAAGGAGTAATATCACAGGCGTCATTTGAAGATTCAAAATCTCAATTAGAATCAATGCAGGCTAATGTCCGTTCTTCAGAAGCATCTTTAATATCAGCGGAAGCCAATCTCGAATCAAGTAAGCAATCAGCAGAAGCTGCCAAATTTACCGTCAATAGTGCAAATGCTAGTTTAAAGGAATTACGAACCAATTTGAAAAAGACCAATGTATATGCACCTATGAACGGGGTGATTTCAGCATTGAATATCGAAAAAGGTGAAAGAGTAGTAGGTACGATGCAAATGGCAGGAACAGAAATGATGCGTATAGCAGATTTAAGTTCAATAGAAGTACAAGTCGATGTGAATGAAAATGATGTGCTAAAGGTTAGAAAAGGAGATGATGTAGATATTGAAGTAGATGCGTATATGAATAAAAAATTTAAAGGCAAGGTAAAAGAAATTGCTAATTCTGCGAGTGGTCAAGGTGGAGGACTTACATCTGATAAAGTAATTAATTTTGTAGTTAAAATTCAAATATTGCCCGAGTCTTATAGTGATTTAATCAAGCGAGATGGCAATTTCCCATTTAGGCCAGGAATGTCTGCATCAGTGGATATCTTTACTGAGAAATCAGAAAATGTAATCTCCGTTCCAATCCAAGCCGTAACCATTAGAGCTAAAAACGAAAATAAAGATGATGATACTCGTGACGATGATGAAGTTGAAGTTGTTTTTCAAGTTTTAGGAGATACTGTCAAGCAAATTGAAGTAAAAACTGGCATTCAAGATGATCGATTTATTGAAATAATTTCTGGATTATCCGAAAATGATAAAATTGCAGTAGGTCCATATCGAACGGTGACAAAGAAACTTGAAACAGGAATGGAAGTGAAGGAAATTGAGAAAAAGAAGAAAAAGTAATAATTATTTCATGGTAAATTTTTATTCGAGCTATTCAACATAAATTTATAAAAAAATAAAATCTAAAGACTCTACATACCAGGGAGATTAATTCGCATCCCACTCAAAAGTATTAATCATGTGCATGATATCTGTTTTGACAAAATTAAGAACAGGGCCTATAGAGTCAATATCTGTTTTGGTATCAAAATAAAGTGATCCTCGAAAATAGTGATGTGTACTATCCGTAAGGAAAAATTGAAAAGGCGAAGCCACATTTCCTTCAATTGAAAATGCATATCCGTGCACATTGTTCGGTTTATGAATTTCTATTTCATCTATAAAATCGGCTTTTGTGGTATGTTTATTTGCTAAGACAAAAGCATCATTCCCCATTTTTTCAATTTCCTTAAAATTGGTAATTGGGTAATAACTACAATGTAAATTTGCTTTGAGCTTTGGGTAAATAATATTAAACCAACAGTCGGGAGCAGCCTTGTCAAAATAAAGACTATCTTTTATAATTTTGACATAATCAGGTATTTCAAATTTAAAACCACATTCTTGTGGATTCACCATTTTGTAACTACCATTCGGATAATCCACCTTGGGATACCCGTGTGGTTTCGGCACACTTTCATTGTAATTTGTACATGACGAAATAGCAAAAAAGAATATAATTACGACAAACCAATTTTTCATGCTTCAATTTTTTTGGGAATTGTAACTTTAATATTTATGATCCTTCTTTTATCAATTTCCTTTATTTTAAATAAAAAACTTTTTAGTGAGATAACTTGATTTTTTACAGGGAAAAAACCAAAATTTTCAAGGATTAATCCCGCCAAAGAGTCAGAATCGCCTTTGATTTTATCAAAATAATCAATGTCAATATCCAATAATTTACAGAAATCATTTATGAGTGTTTTTCCATCAAATTCGTAATTAAAGTCATCAATTTTTTTGAAACTAATACTTTCCAAATGGAATTCATCTTTAATATCTCCCACAATTTCTTCCATTATATCTTCAAGGGTGACCAGACCTTCACAGCCACCAAATTCATCAACGACAATTGCCATGTGCTTTTTCTGCTCTTGAAATTCATTCAATAAATCATCAATTTTTTTTGATTCAGGAACATACATCAACTCCGCTCTTATGTGTTCTGTCCATTTCAAATCATCAGGAGCATCTATATATTTGATAAAATCTTTGACATAAAGAATACCAATAATTTGATCAATGTTGTTTTCATAGACTGGAATTCTAGAATATCCAGAACTACGAATAAATTTCATGACTTCTTTAAAACTAGCTTCAGAATCTATTGCACCAATATCTACTCTTGAAGTCATAATTTGTTTTACTGAAACATCTCCAAATTGCGTAATTGCTTTCAATATATCAAAATCGGCTTTACCATGCTTATGTCCTTTTATGGTCAATTTGATTGCGGCATCCATTTCTTCTGCCGAAATATCTCCATTAGAATTTTTCGAAAGCTTTTTTTCAAGAAACTCAGAACCATTGACTAAAAAACTTGTAATCGGCGTAAAAAACCAAACCAATTTTGTCAAAACATAGGATAGTAATTTCGCAAATTTCAAATAATTAAATTTTGCATAAACCTTAGGTATAATTTCACCAAACAATACCAACAAGGACGTAACACAAACTACAGTAATGAAGACATTTAGAAAGCCAGAAATACTTTCAATGTCAATTAGATTAAAACCTGGTAAATCATGAAGTTTAGTCCCTAAATTTAGGTAAAACTCAACAGGGAATATAGTATGAAGGATGCTATCTGAAACAATGACGATACCAATATTAATTAAATTATTGAACACCAAAATAGTAGCAAGTAACTTATCTTCATTGCTAAGTAATTCCAACATTCGCTCGGACCACTGTTTTCCTTCCTGCTTTAGTTGTTCAATATCTGTAGGGCCAATAGAAAAGTAAGCAATCTCGGACCCAGACAACATTGCAGACGCAAGAAGCATGATGACGAGCAACAAAATTGACATAATCAAGCTTCCAATATTAATTGAAAGAAAAGTATAAAAAATTAACAGAGATATACTAGCTATATCGGATTCCAAAAATGTATGGTTTTGTTAAAAAATACGTTCTTTGACAAATCTATCTGACAATTAATAATTCAAAAACATAAAGAACTCCTTTTGAATTATTAATTCCCTAAAGAAGGGATTTGTCAAAGAACCAAAATCAATCTAAAACGGTAAATCATCTTCTTTCTCTGGTGCAGCTTCAGATTTTGCAACAACATTACTAGTTACAGGTTCTGCTGGGGCACCTGGCTCAGAAGTTGGAAAAGCAGCATCATTTCGTTCTCTTTTTTCCAAAAGTCTAAACGTATTTGCAACCACTTCTGTTACATATCTATCCACACCATCTTTATCTTGGTATTTTCTGTGCGTCAATTTACCTTCAACGTAAATCATATTTCCTTTTTTTAATTGTTTTTCTGCACGCTCCGCCAAGTGTCTCCACATGACAATGTCATGCCATTCAGTTTGAGTAATCCATTCACTAGAGTTTTTATCTCTATAGCTTTCGTTAGTAGCAATTGAAAACTTAGCAACAGTTACACCGCTATCCAATCTTCTGATTTCGGGGTCACGACCAAGGTTTCCAATAAAGGTAACACGATTCAACATAGTAGTTTGTTTTTTAATTTTAAATAATAGTCATTCACTGTATGAATTACTTTAAAGATAATAAATTTTTTGAAAGAAACAAATCAATTATTCTTGGAAGTCCAATTTTTTTTAATTGTTCATAATCTATGCAAACGAAATCGGTTTCTGGGAAATCATTTATATCGAGATTGCTATCCCAAAAATAGCCATTAATTTTCTGATGTGTTAAGGTTTGAGTTAATTTTTCAATAAATTGAACATCGGTTGCTTTCGAAAAAATAGTATCTTTTAAAAAATCAAGTTTCAACGGAGAACTAGGTTTTTTTTTCACTTCAATTAAAGGCAGTTGAAACAATCCTTGCCAAATATCTTTTTCTGATCTTTTTTGCATCAAAATCATCTTTTCATTTTTAATAACCAAGAAATGAAAGAATCGTTCTACTTTTTTTATTTTTTTTGCTTTGAATGGGATTTCGGAAACTAAAGATTTTTTAAAAGCGGTACATTTATCTTGAAATACACAATCGCTGCAATTTGGGGACTTTGGAGTACAAAATGTTGCTCCGAAGTCCATCATTGCTTGATTGTAAATAGCGGACATGCCTTTAGGTAAAAGTTCACTTGCCAAAGCTTGTAGTTTTTTTAGAATTTCGGTACTATCCACAGCTTGGGTGATGCCAAAATACCTTGACAAGACTCTGATGACATTACCATCGAGCACTGCAAAAGGAGCATTAAAAGAAAAAGAAAGAATAGCCGATGCGGTATAATGTCCAATCCCTTTTAAGTTGAGTATTGTTTTAAAATCATTTGGAAAAAGACCATCATGTTGGGTGGCAATTATTTTGGATGTTGCATGCATGTTTCTTGCACGAGAATAATATCCAAGCCCTTTCCAGAGTCCCATAATTTCGTCTTCCGAAGCATTAGCCATTTCAAAAACGGTGGGATATTTTTCAATAAATTTTAAATAATAGGGTCTTCCTTGAGCGACACGGGTTTGTTGCAGAATGATTTCAGAAAGCCAGATTTTATACGGATTTTTTGTAGATTTCCAAGGTAAATCTCTTTCAACCGTTTCACCCCAATTCAAAAGATTTGTAACAAAAAAAGTTTTTTTGTTGGACATTACTTTTGAGCTTTATAAATGAGAAAAATACTAATTACGATAAAAATAAGGTTTGGAATCCAAACACCGATCAAGGAAGACACATTCGGATTGTTTGCGAATGTGACTGAAAATTTTGAAAGGAAAATATAGATAGATCCCAGTGCCATTCCAATTGCTAAATGCAGTCCAATCCCGCCCCTTACCTTTCTCGAAGCCATCGCCAAGCCGATCAAGGTCAAAATAATAGTTGTAAAGGCATCGGCAGTTCTCCTATAAACTTCAGTTTCATAAGATTTGTAATTTCCAAGCCCCCTAGATTTGCTACGATCAATAGATTCATACAATTCGGTCGTAGTCATCATTTCTTTTTCATTATTGTACTTAATGAAATCATTAGGATGGATAGCAAAAGATGTATCGACACTTTTTTTCGGTTCTTCAATATACGTTTCGTTTATGCCATCGAATGTTCTGATTTGATAATTATTTATTTTCCAAACATTGGGTTCTTCTATCCATTTTGCGGTTTTAGCTTTCAATACGGATTTCAATTTATTATCTACAATTTTCTCAATCCACAAACCGTGTATTGTTTTATTTTTTTTACTGTATCGGTTGATATAAGCTTTGGTTTCTGGACCTATGAACATGTGGATATTATCCGTTTTTCCTTTTTCATTATGATGATAAACATAGGTATTTTCAAATTTCAATCTTGTCTTATTTCCTTTCGGAATAAAATAATGATTTCCCAAAAGTTGAAATATGGTAAGAATACCCGCTACAAAAAGGTACGGAACCATCAATCTACGAAAACTTACACCCGCATTTAAAATGGCAATAAATTCAGAATTTGTAGCTAATCGTGAAGTGAAGAAGATGACACTAATAAGCGCATAAATAGGCAAAAGCATTCCATTTATAAAAGGAATCCAATTGAGATAATAATCAAAAAAGATCTTGGCAGCAGTAAGATTATTCTCTGGATTGTCAAAATCTTCGGCTTTTACACTATAATCAATAGCAACAGAAATTAACGTAAAGACAAACATTGTAAACAGAATCGTTACAATGTACTTTTTAGCAAGGTATATGTCAATTTTTTTAAACATTTATAATCTTTGGCTTACGTTTTTAACCATTACATTTTTCCATTCAGCAAAATCACCTGCAATAATATGTTTTCTAGCTTCACCCACTAGCCACAAGTAAAAACTCAAATTATGGATTGTCGCAATTTGCCCGCCCAATCGTTCTTTACTTTGAAAAAGATGTTTCAAATAAGCTTTTGTATGCACACGACTAGTGAGTGCATTGCTGTTTGGGTCTATAATTGAAAAGTCATCTTTCCATTTAGCATTTTTCATATTCATAAAACCATTAGCGGTATATAATAGTCCATGTCTTGCATTTCTAGAAGGTAAAACACAGTCAAACATATCAATCCCTAACGCAATTCCTTCCAAAATATTGGCTGGTGTACCCACACCCATCAAATATCTAGGTTTTTCTTTGGGAAGGATACCACAAACAAGTTCTGTTGTTTCATACATTTGCTCTGCGGGTTCACCTACAGATAATCCCCCGATTGCATAAGCATCTGCTTCAAAAGAAGCGATAGTTTCTGCACTTTCCTTTCTTAAATCTTTGTAAACACTTCCTTGAACGATAGGCACTAACGATTGTTCGTATCCATACAAAGGGTCTGTTTCATTAAAGCGAGTAAAGCATCTTTTCAACCATCTATGGGTCATGTGCATGGAAGCTTTTGCGTATTTGTACTCACACGGATAAGGCGCGCATTCATCAAATGCCATAATAATATCCCCTCCAATATTTCTTTGGATATCCATAACAAATTCAGGAGTAAAAAAATGTTTGGATCCATCAATATGGGAACGAAAAGTAACACCTTCTTCCTTTATTTTTCTAGTTCCACTTAAAGAATAAACCTGATATCCGCCGCTATCTGTCAAAATAGGTCCATCCCAAGCCATAAACTTGTGCAAACCACCCGCTTGATTAAGAATGTTTGTTCCAGGACGAAGATATAAATGGTAAGTATTTCCCAGAATAATTTGAGCATTAATTTGAGATTTCAATTCTTCCTGATGCACGCCCTTGACGCTTCCGACTGTACCAACGGGCATAAAGATTGGTGTTTGGATTTCTCCATGATCGGTTGTAATTGTACCAGCTCTAGCACTGGATTTTATATCATTGTGTGTAAGTGAAAATTTCATTTAAATGGCGTATCGACTACTGTCTAATTTTAATAAGACACCAATCATAATTGAGAAAAATAGTAAAGATGATCCACCCTTACTGATAAATGGCAAAGGAATTCCAATAATTGGAAAAAGTCCTATGGTCATACCGATATTTACAACAAAGTGGATAAAAAGAATACCCACTAGAGCATACGCATAGTTTCTTGCAAATATAGATTTTTGCCTTTCGGCTAATAATGTGATTCTAATTAATAAAAGCATAAAGATTATAATAAATGCAGCGGACCCAACGAAACCTTGCTCCTCCCCAATAGTACAGAAAATGAAATCCGTAGATTGTTCTGGGACATAATTCAATTTTGTCATTATTCCTTCCAGAAATCCTTTTCCTTGAAAGCCACCAGATCCAATTGCAAGTTTTGATTGTAATACATTGTACAGTGATCCACGAGGGTCGCACTTGCTGGGATTTAACCAAACATTTATTCTTTCCTGTTGATGTGATCTTAATAAATTATTGAAAGCATAGGAAGTAACAAATACAATAAAACTGGACAATCCGACAGAAATTAATGTAAAGAATGTAGCTCTTTCATTTCTAGTCCGCAATTCAATAATAGCAATAATAAAGAATATTAATCCTAGACCTATCAACCCATAGAGTAAAACATCAAAATACCAAATTGCGATAATTCCACTAATTAAAACTCCCATTCCAATTTGTTTGAAAAGAATTTCCCTTTTTTGATTTAAAATCAAGAATGTAGTTCCTAAAAATAGAAGTAATAATATCACCGCAATTTTATCAAAAATTAAAGAAATAATAAACAACGATGAAATCCATGCTACAATGACATAAGGGGTATTTGATAAACCAACTCTATAAAAAAGAATAAAAAATGACATAAAAACCAAAGCAGAACCTGCATCAGGTTGTAAAAAGATTAAAACCATTGGAATTGCCAATAGAGAAAAAACAATAAGATAAGATGAGTTTGATCTAAAATTATTTTCTGGATTTGAAAGAGTAGATGCGAGCACTAAAGCTGTTGCGAATTTTGCAAATTCAGACGGTTGGAAAGAGAAACCACCAGGAAATACAAACCAAGAAGCAGCTCCATTTATTTCAGTACCTATAAAGAGTACTAAAAAAAGCATAATCATAGAAACCCCATAGATAGGATAGGCAAAAGTATCCCAAATCCTCCAATCTAATATAAGAATAATGAAAATAGTAATAAAAGAAATTCCAATCCAGATAGTTTGTTTTCCCACAGAAGTATGCAGGATGAAATCGACCAAGTTGTCAGGATAATTCATGTTGTAATTCACAGAATATATCATCAACCAACCCAATACAATCAGGCTGAGCGTGAGGGAGAAAGTCACCCAATCAATATTATCAAGTCCTATTGGATTTCGTTTACTCAAATCTATTGGTTAATAAGAAAAAACTAGAATTTGCGAAATTAGTAATAAAGTCCACCATTAACAACTATGACCAACAATTTTAACAAATTACCTTTAGTCCTTTTGGAATTACTGCAACCTTCAGCTCTCCTTTCCTTTCAATATATTCTCCATCAATTTGGAAAAACCCTTGATGATTTTGAATGGTTAAAGATTCCGCTTTTTGTTTTTCAACATATTTATGTTTGATGGGTTGTCCCTTAAAACTTTTCCAAAGCCATTGACCAATATGAGTAATGGGCATTTTTTTTATGATGACGATATCTAAAATCCCATCTTCCGCATTTGCACCTGGAGCGACGATAAATCCATTTCCAAATTGATCAATATTCATAATCGAAAAGAAAACGGCTTCACACTTTCTATGTTTTCCGTTGATTTCAACATCAATATTCACTTTAGTAGGATTTGCGATTTGAGGAGCAGCGATCCTAATATATTCTTTCAATCCTCTATTTTTAGACTCACTAAATTTTTTAGAAACTACGGCATCGATTCCAAAACCAAGACTATTAAAAAAGAATAAATTATTAATAACTCCAACATCAATTTGTTTTATTGAAAATTTTGAAAATCTTTTTATAGAAGCTTCAATTTCCATTGGAATATCAAGATATCTTGCGAGTCCATTTCCTGAACCCATCGGAACAATTCCTAAAGCGATATTAGTATTTACCAATTCACTACCAATTTCATTGATTGTACCATCTCCACCAACCACAAGAATTGCATCCCAGTTTTTGGATTTATTTTTAGCTACATATTTTTTTCCATCCAGTGCTGCTTTGGTATAATAAATTTCCATTTCAAAATTATCAATAGGCAAGTGCATTACAAGAAATTGCTCAATTTTTTTATTTCTTTTGACACCAGCTTTAGGATTGATAATTACAAGTATTTTTTTCTTCATCTAGCTGCGAAATTAAGAATGAAAACCGAATCAATAAAATTTATCGTATCTTTATTTTAAATGTTTGATACAACAATGTGAAATAATGGTTTTAAAACTCAAGAAAAAAGCAAAAGGAGGACAAACTACAGTTTATGATATTCATTGTAATACATGTAACGAGCGAATTTTTGTTTATCAAAAAGATGGAAAAGGAAATATTTTGAGATGTTATTTAGATAGAATTTTATATCCAGAAAATTTAGCAAGTCTTTCAGAGAAAAAGATTTTAAAAGCAAATGAAATTCCTAATTTACATTGTAATTCTTGTAATACCTTGATAGCGACTCCTCGGAAAAGAGACAATGGTCGCATTGCTTTTAGAATGATTCCAGGGTATTTTCATAAGACTTTTACTAAAATGAAGGTAAAGTGATGTATCAAGTTACTTATTTAAAATATTAGGATCAAGCGATACTGCCTTTTGTCTAAATTCATTTGCTTTTTCTGTATTTCCAGCGTTTCCATAAGCATTTCCTAAATCCAACCAAGCATGCGCATTTTTAGGTTGAATTTGTGTTCCACGAATAAAATATTCAATGGCTTTAGAATTATCCCCACTAATGCCGTAAGCCACTCCAAGCAATCTAATTGTTTCAAATTCATTGCCCATTTGTTGTTCCGCAAGTAGTAAATATTTAAGTGCATTATTGATATCATGTTTTTCTTCACCGTAATAACGCCCTGCATTTCGATAAGTAATTCCAAGATTATTTAGAGCATCTTTATATCCAGGATCCAACTTTATTGCAGCTTGATAAGCATTTATTGAATTTGGAAAATCTTTAAGATAATTATACGCATTTCCCATCAAAAGATAGGCGTTTTTATAGTTTGGATGGATTTTGACCGCTTCTTTTAAAGAAACAATCGCATCTTTTAACATTTGATTTTTCGTAGAAGCATTTTTGGGTTTAATGGCTTGAGCAATTAGTTCGCCACCTACAGAATTTCTCAATTTTGCACTATTTTTTGATACTTTAATGTCCGTTAAAAAAAGAGTATAGTTGTCTTTCCAAGCCATATTTCTTTTGATGGTCAATCCACCATATATCAAACTAATAGCCACGATGACACCTAATCCCGGGATCAAATCCTTGAAACTTGTTTCCTTTTTCACAATAAAGTGATAGATGATAATACTAAATGCGATACAAAACCCCACACTCGGCATAAATAAAAATCGCTCAGCCATATTTGTTCCAACAGGAAAGACAATATTGGAAACTAAAAATAGAGTTCCTAAATAAAATAAAATAGCAAAACTGATTGTCTTTCTTTTTGGTAATTGAATCAATGCAAATATCAACAATCCAAAATGGATGATAATACTTAAAATTACAGTTAAGTCGCTAAAAGATTTCATAGCGACATGTCTAGGGTAATAATCATGTGTTAATGGATGGGGAATAAAATCAAGTTGAATATATTTCAATAATGTATAAAATATGGTAGCCAATTTTTCACCACCACTAAAATAAACATATTTATTATTGGCAATTTTTACAAACGGATTATTCATCAATTCTAGGGGAGCACTTCCCATTTCCCAACCAATAACCTGCCCTCTAATAATCAAAAATAAAATTGCTGCTCCAAAATAAGGAACGGTAATCTTAATAATATTCCCAATAGATTCTTTAGTAAAAACAAATAACATTAAAGGGATAACCCCGAGAAAAGTGATTACGTTTTCTTTAGCAAAAAGTGCAATAAAGAAAATCAATACGCCTATCCAATTGGCGTTCTTTTTTCTATCAAACACATATTTTAGAACGAAATATGCTGCTGCCAAACTACCAAGCAAAGCGACAATTTCATCTCTTCCTTTGATGTTCGCTACGGCTTCTACATGTATGGGATGTGCTGCGAACAAAAGAGTACTTCCTATAGCAACAAACCAAGTAAAAGATTGATTTTTTGTTTTGGATAACATTTTAAGTAGCAAGAAGAACATTAAAACAACCGTAAGACCAAATAGGATGACATTCACAAGGTGTCCAATGAAAGGATTTTTTCCAAATATTTGCCATTCAACAGCAAAAAACACTAAAGTCAAAGGGCGATATCTTCCTCCTGATACTAATCTGTCTTTTCCTGACTCTTTAAAAAATCCACGAAAAGTATCATATTTCATTATATCAGGAATCCCCGAAACTCCTTTGGTTGTAAATTCATTATCATAAATAACGATTGCATCATCTTGGGTAAATCCATTGGGAATAGAGTTGGCATAGATTAAACAAGTGAATCCAAAAAGTATCCAAGCAATAACATTTGGTTTTAAAGACATTTCAAATATCTTCCGACTAGATTGAATAGATTTTTTTTTATTTTTTTGCTTTTTTGCCATCTTGGTAATTTTTACAAATATAGTAATGTTTTTTTATACTTTCATTTAATCATTAATCAATTGAATTGAGTGTAGGACTTTAGTTCGTTCAATTGTATGGATTCATTTTGTGCATGGTCTTGTGGGAATTCAAAATATTATGCCACGAATGTACGGATGATTTTATACATGTTTGACGAAATGAATTTCATCGGACTTTAAAGGGACAAATGAAATTTATTTCATTTCGCCCAAACAGCGTAGCGTAGTTTGTATGCTACCGTATAGAATATTTTCACCACAAAGAGCACAAAGTTTAAATACAGTAATATT
>CAMZLN010000068.1 GCA_947311465.1 uncultured Saprospiraceae bacterium | reverse complement strand
TAAACTCGCCATGCTTAGGTAGGACTTTAGAATATCACTATGGCTGATGCCACTCAGCTGTGGCTTCTTGAAAGAACTGCTTTCTAATAAGGATAATTGGATGCACTGTCCAATCAGACTTAATCCTGCATGTGATGTATACGTTTCAGTTTTTGACTGTTCGAACTTTATTTTTTTAATAACCATGATTCACTTAGTTGGTGAGTGTTTAGATCATGCTATTTTGCAGATTTTAATTGTTTATTCAACTAGTTGGGTGGTTTTTTTCAAAAATTGGTCACGGATTCAGGATTATATTAACTAGCGATCTAGATAATATTTCTGTAACCGTTCAGACCCCTAATGCTTTTTAAAAACAGTATATTACAAAGGATGATAATTAAGCAAAACACGTGATTTCTGCCATTGCTGAGCATATTATATACATATTCTGAGATTTCATATGTTTTATGCTCAACTTACCCATCTATAACCATATGATTTATTAGACTAATAGGGGTCTGAACGGTTACGCTAAATAAGTCCAGTTTTCTAATTTAGCTTTATAAAAAATCAGTTAGTTACACTTTTTTTCTACCTATTAATAATGATACGATACTACCACCCCACATGGATATGCTTTTATGTATAAGTGCAAGCCATAAAATCACACAAACAACTGTTATCAATAATATTTTAATGAAAACATATAAATAGTCAGATTTATATATCTTCAATATATCAATCGTCTTATTAAAAAATATTGTATTATAATGGCTAACAATACTTGTCATAGCATTTGATATTATTTCATGAGTAAGATATATAAATATACTTGAAATTACTAGAGCAGCAATTATTGATAACAACATTTGAAATACTACTAAAATAAACACATAACGGATTTCAAGACCTTTCCATATATATATTTGATACTCAGGCTTTCTATGATTGATCATTACTGCAAGTTGAATTCCTAGCAATATACTAATAAAAACTGCTATCCATACACCATATGTTGAGCTAATTTTTTGCAAAATATCATTTAAAGCATTAAAACGTATTAATGAATCTTCATATCTAGGATTAAAATGAAATGGTTTTCCCTCTAGGTTATCTATATAATCCTTTGCTTCTATTAATTTACTTGCATTTTCCACATAAACAATCCCTTTATTGTAACCAATATAGTCAAATAATAAATATTGCTTAGTCTTATTTTCATCTTTTTTCACAAAGAAAAGGTAACCATCTTCCTTGGTTTTCTTGTATTTAAATCTCACTTTTGAATCATCTACAGGAATCATTGCTACACATTTAAAGCTAACTTCTTCAGAGCAAGGCTTCATTGCAATGTCTTTAATACAAGACTCAACCCATTGGTAAGGTTTTGGAGGAAGAAGACTGATTTGCTGTAAGTTAACAGTAGCCTTAGATATAACTTCATTCTCTAAATCAGCTGTCTTTTTCCCCCATGTGTCTAAGCTCGTTGTATTTATATTTTGCAAGCATGTCTTTAGCTGAAGAAATTTATCTTTACTATTTTCTAGATTCTGTCCTCCGAGATCATCCCAAGTGACTTCAACACTGCTTATTCGTGCTTTCTGATAAGATTCAGGGTAATAATTTTTAGCAATTACACCCTTTTCATCAGGATTTTTATCCTTTTTATTAGAGAGTATTAAACTTTGATATATTTCGAGAGGAAATAACATAGCTATATTCCCAGACATTGGAATATGCTCTACCCAATTAATTTTAAACTCTAATAGCTGTCGTTCAGAAGCTTTTTTACCAAAGGAAATCCATAGACTTCCTTTATAATTAATATCAAAGAATTCTTCCTTAGATGGGAGGTTTTCAACAAGAGAGGTTGGTAATCTTTCTGAAATCTCTGAAATATAGGCTTTAAAGTCAAAAAACTCTTCAAACAGTTTTTTATCTAATACTAACTGCATTATAGAGGTGTCTGATTTAACAGCATATTTCCAGAGTGGATCATCTGAAAATACTGATACAACCTTAAAAAGAGGAGAGGGCTTTACTATATTTCTATTTTTACGACTTCTAGGGTTCTTATCATGCCATAAAGAACAAGCTTTAGAGCCTTCAGCTTCAGTATTTTCATCGAAATGACATCCTGCTAAACGGAGCTTAATCGCAGCAACATCAAGAAATGGATGAAACTCCAAATTATTATCTGTTAATTGATCTAATTCTTTTTGTTTTAATTTAGAAACACCAACACCAATATTTGGGCTTAACCAGATTGGAATCCCAGCCCCAGGTAAGTTACCTAATAATACTTTCGCCTGATTATCAAGCAACCCATGCTTAGTCCCTACTGCAAACAAAGCTAATAACATAGATAAAGAAATTAATAAAATAAAACGAGTAAAGTCCCAGCTATTTGCACAACTACGGCATGAAAATACAAAAGCAAACTCCTTCCATCCTAACCAAAGCGCTGTTTTAATCTTACGTGAAACATCCTTGTTCATAACAAAAACCCTATTCGGAACTTTCCTTGATTAAGCTAAAAGCATTGAGGCCTTGCCTCCACTTACCTTAATAAAATCTCTATTTTCTGACAGATCACTTTCATGGTGAGTTACCCATAAAAACATTCCCCCTGTTTTTTTCTGCCAAATTTCAATAATACTCATCACCTCTTTTCGCGTATCAAGATCAAGATTACCAGTAGGTTCATCTGCAAATAATACAAAAGGATCATTTATCATCGCCTGTAGTAGTGCTACACGCTGACGCTGCCCTCCAGAAAGCTGATTAGGGTAGCGCCCAGCAATATCCTCTCCTTTAAAAAACTCATCTAACTTTTCTAAAGCCCGATGTTTTGCCTGTAAAGGATTTAAAAGTTTCTGCGGATAAATAAGATTATCTAAAACAGTTAAATAAGAGGTCAAAGTCGTATCTTGAAAGGCAAAACCAAAATAACGGGTTCTTAGGAGACTTATCTTATCAAGACTTAAAGGTCTACTGGCATTCCAATTAAAACTATCTATTTCTTTATCATCCTCATAAAAAGACCATGAAATAGCACCCTTAGAAGGCATTAGCATGGTTGCTAGTGCTTCCAACAAGGTACTTTTACCTTCCCCACTGCGCCCAATGAAAGGAACCTTCCCTTGACTCGTTGAATCAAAATTCAAAGAATCTACTTTCAGTTCAAACTGCCCATATTTACTCTTACGAACTAGCGTTAAATCATCAAAAACTTTACATATTGACTTCCTAATAATAGACATACTTATTCCTTTCATTAAGGTAGAAACTGTTCTGGTAACCAAACAAAATCTTTGTACCCAGACTTTTTTGTATCAGTAAAATAATAGAAGTAACTCATCGTGCCAGTAGACTTAAATCCTAAAGCTTTTATATTAGCCTCAGGCAAATAGAAATCTTTTAATTCTTCACAGTTATTACTAACTCTAGCTATCTTTTTTTGTATTTCATCAGCATTAAAACCACAATAAGGGGGGTAGTACTGAGGAATATCTTTATAGAAAGCTATAGATCTTTCTTCCCCTGGTAAATCTTTATACTTTTCTTCAAGACTATAAACATCACCACAAACAGGAAATTTTTTCTCTGTCTCTATAATTCCCAGAATCTGCTGATAACTATTAACCCAGTCAAGAAAATTATTTTTAACACAAGCTGTCACAACATTTGTATTCCCATAATCTTCTAAAGAAAAATCAAATAAAGGTGAGCTCTTATCAAAGGGGATACCTAAAGCAAATGCCATTAGTTCTTTAATAGATTTTTGTTTTTCTTCAGGATTTCTACCAGCCTTTAACTCGTAATCATACTGAAGGCGAATTTTTAAACTTTTCTGTAATAACGATCGAAGTTTTTGGTTTGCCACTTCTAAAGAACCTGATGAATTTTCAGAAAAATGGGTAGCAATACTTCCAAAAAAATCTCTCATTTCTCCAAATTTTTTAGCTTCCATCCAGATATCTTTAACAACACTTTTATCATCTTTTATATAAAATTCTCTTGTATCCTCTATTACGCCTTCTTTACAGGAGTCACTATCTGTTTTACAGGTTTTTTCAAGAATTACCTCATAAAAGCGTCCACCAATATTTTTATGGCTATCGTGAGTTGCCAAGCGTTCAATAGATGCCGTAACTGACATTCCCGCATTAACATCCATTAATATCTGATTTAAAGTATCATTATGCGTATATTTCTTAATAGAATTCAGGATATAGCCACCTATATTATCTCTATCTATATCTATTTTATATTGAGATATGCTTGCTTCTTCATTCCATTTTTTAAACAGTTCTTCTTTTTTAGTTAGTTTATCCTTAATAGCTTCAGATGAGCTTTCTGAAATCTTTTCCTTATCTTCCGCTAAACTTCTTTGCATATCAGTAATACGTTGTTTTTGATTTTTAATAGAAGCCTCTATTAACTTATTAGCTTCTAAATCAAACAACTTATAAGCGGATTTATAATTAGAATAACGAGTACTACATACATTTTTGCTATCATTTTTTCTACAAATTTTAGTTTTTGGCAATAACGATGGTTGTATAAAATAAGCAATTAATGACTGAGTCTCTCCATCTATCCCTCTAAAATCTTTCATAGGATGAGGCAAAGGCGTGCGTCCATATAAATTTTGCTGATGCTCACCGTCATAACCTGTATCGCCAATTACAAAAAGAATCTTTAAATTACTAGGACAACTGTTACGTAAATTATTCACAGCTATTTTCATTCCAGCGTAAAGATTTTCTTCATGATCCTTGTCGCCCGCCCCAGAATCATTTGATGTGGTTGTGATTGCAGTATTAAACTTTGTTAAAAATTCACTCTGATTATGTTTGAATTTTTTCAAATCAGTATTGCAAGACTGGTTTCTTGGTAATAAAAAGCGATCACCAAGCTCTTTTTTTCCTGCATATTTATCTCGATAAACTTGAAATGCAAAACGATACTCTGTTCCGAAAGAAACCTTTTTTTCTCCAGTATCTGTGTTTTTTTTGCTCCCTCTCTCATAATCTTGAATAATTTGATCTGTTATTTCTTTAACAGTCTCTCTCACCTTTTTCATATGAGAAGTCATACTTTTTGTACCATCAACTAAAAACATAATATCCAAGTGTTTTAAAGATAAAAGTTTTTTAAGCTTATCATTGACACCCTCTCCTCCCTGTATAATTCGCCTTCCTTTAATTGGGGCTATTACCTTATAAGCATTACCTTTTTCAGACTTAATATATCCAGTAGCATACATACGTATAGGCTTTTCGAATGCCTCCCAGCCCCCCGTAAGTTCAATTATACAGTCGTCAATATTACCCTCATACAACTTATCTAGTGTTTCATAACCACAAACAATTTCATTTTTATTTAAACGTTCTTCTGTTGTTGAATTTTCCCAGTTAATGCTGTCCTCATCAGGAAGAGTCTCTGAAACACGTAAACCATAACTTGTATTCCAAATAAAGGAGTTATCACTACGTACCCAGCCAACAAACTTATCATTACTATCTAGCCCTGATTTCTCACCTATCAAATAATAAAAACAGGAATTAGGCTGATTTTCACTTGGATTTTTACACTCATTAGATCTTTGTTTTGCATAAATATAGTATCCAGAAAAACGAGATAACTGACGACAATCACCTGCACACTTTTTACCCCCCATATCTGGTGTTTCAACCGCATCAATAGTAGGAATATTCTGGCTATTTCGAATATCCTCTTTTCCCTCGTAAAATGTCCGTCCTGTTGAAACAAATAGCTTTTGGATTAAATGTCCTTTTTGCTTTTTTGATTCTTTAGTACGAGATGCTTTCTTACCACAAAACAAGTCTTTTTTATCTATCCAACCTGAGATTTTATTTCTTTTTACCTTTAGACGATTTTCACCCGCCATAGATAATGTAAAAATATCACTAAATCCCGCTTTTAGAATAATCTCTCCACCTTCGGCTTTATCATAAATTGGTGTGTCAAAACGTATTGTTCTTAAATTACCTGAATAATTATTTGTGCCCTTTTTTAGTTTATCAACATTCGTACAGATATCATGATTTTTTTCTTTAGCCATCAACAACGGAGATGCAAAGTAAGAACATAAAAAAGCCACCAGAAAAAAAACATATTTTATTTTATAAATCATTTTACAACCCCTAATTAAACAAACTAACATTTATCACCCTGACTTTTAAATTATTAATCTAAAATAGGTTCTAAAATCATTTTTACATCATTTAAACTATTAATTTTTTTACAAGATTTTTTTACACCTATTTTTTCTACTGCATTGGCACAATTAAAAGATAGATACTGCAGCTTATTATTTTGGTTGAAATAATTATCCAACTTAGCAGCCTCTCCTCCCTTAATATATTCTTTGGGCATACTATCTGTTAATACATATATTTTATTGATTTTTTTAAGCTTCTCATAGTTTTCATCAGTAATATAATGCCTCATTATTTTATACGCATTAATAGGATTGTTTTCAATAGGATAAGTAAATAAAGACTCTACACTATTTTCTGACAATACTTCTTGAGATTTTTCAACAATCCCAGCACTATCATCGAGTCTATATACATGAATAGTTTTCACTAATGATTTAATAAAGGAGTTAAATATCTTTTTACCGCCTACCTTATCTTTTAAATTTTCATTATTAACAATAAGAAAATGTATTGGTTTCTTTATAGTTGGTCGTTTTAAATTTATAACCCAATGATCACCCTGTATTTCTGCTTTTGAACATAACGATACCAACCTTTCTTCTCCACGCTTTATTATATTAGTATAAAAAGTTTTACTTCTACCTATACACTTTGGTAGTTTTTTAATGTCAGATAATCTACTATTATTATAAGAGAATGGTACTGATGAAGAGATTTTATTACAACGATCTTCATTTTCATAAAACATTAAAGTAAATTTTTCTGATATCCTTTCTTCATTAAGTAGGGACACAGGCAACATTATAGGCTTAGGTTTATATGTTTTTAAAATAGAGGAATAATTTTGAATCTTATTTTTTAATGGGACATTTAATATTAGCCCTCCTTTTACTTTTTGATAACATTCTTCATTATTTTTATAAGAAATCAAGACTCCAAAAGGTAGCTTGTCAATCATTTTACTAATATTCAGGTCATCTAAAGTCTTGGCATTTCCTATAACTGTACCAGTTTTATTTTCACAATCTTCTTCGCTAAAGCAAAGTTTAATATTATCAATATTTTGATAAATATTACTATTTGAAAGAGCATTTTTCAAAGATTTCGGGAATACAATCTTAAAATTATTTAAACTAATCTTTATCTCATTAGCAACCTTAGCAGAGACTCTTTCTTTGATTAATTCAAAAGGCAGTTTAATTGAAATATTGGCTACACTATTAGAAACTTGACATATGTTTTT
>CAMZLN010000067.1 GCA_947311465.1 uncultured Saprospiraceae bacterium | reverse complement strand
ATCCTCATTCAAAAGTGGTACTACAATCGATATATCCATAAATTATTAAACGACGTCTTGGTGTGGTCTGTTTCGTTTTAAAATAGCAGAAACGATGGCTGCGATGATAAATGCCCCTATGATCAATAATCCGATCGATTGTAGTACCACTTTTGAATGAGGATGAATCTTTGACTGAATTAGAGTCATGGATTCGAAGGGTTGTTGAAGAAAACAACTATTCTTATGAAATAATAATGGTGGATGATGGGAGTACTGATAATTCTTGGAATTTGATTCAAGAATTAGGAAAGTCTAATCCCAATATAAAAGGAATTAAATTTCGAAGAAATTACGGCAAATCTGCTGCTTTAAATATTGCTTTTGAAGTGGCTAAAGGTGATGTTGTCATTACTATGGATGCCGATTTACAAGATAGCCCTGATGAAATTCCAGGCCTTTTTAAAATGATAACATCGGATGGTTTTGATTTGGTGTCGGGATGGAAGAAGAAAAGATATGACCCTATTTCAAAAACAATTCCTACCAAACTTTTTAATGCCGCTACTAGATTATTAAGTGGACTCTCTTTGCATGATATGAATTGTGGTTTGAAGGCTTATAAAAATGAAGTAGTTAAAAATATTGAAGTTTATGGTGAAATGCATCGCTATATTCCTGTGATTGCGAAATGGGCTGGTTTTCAGAAAATTGGAGAGAAAGTAGTGGTCCATCAAGCTAGAAAGTTTGGGGTGACTAAATTTGGTGGGTTTTCAAGATTTATAAATGGGTTCTTAGATCTTTTATCCATTACTTTTGTTGGTAAATTTGGAAAAAGACCCATGCATATTTTAGGAGGATTGGGAACTTTATTTTTCATGATTGGTTTTGCTGTATTATCATTTTTGACTTTTGCAAAATTCTTTTGGAAAGGGGATGGAATGACGGATAGACCATTGTTCTATTTTGGAATATTGGCACTTATTATGGGAACTCAGTTGTTTGTAACGGGGTTTTTAGCTGAATTAGTCGCTAGAATGTCTCCTAATCGAAATCACTATCAAGTTTCTGAACGACTTGGATATGAAACGAAAAACGTTAAAAAAGAACAACATTCTAGACTAGAACGTTTAGATAGGTGATCGCCTAATTTCTTACAGATAAATAACTATGAAAGCTAAAATAGGGGAGATTATTTCCGAAAGTCTTGATGTGAAAAATGCTTTATTTCTTGATAAAGATTTGCACGATTCGATAATGGAAATTACAAAACTATGTACAAATACATTTCAAACTGACGGTAAAATACTTTTTTGTGGAAATGGTGGAAGTGCCGCTGATGCACAGCATCTCGCTGCTGAACTTTCTGGTAGATTTTATCTGGATAGACCGCCGCTTTTTGCGGAAGCTCTGCATGTAAATACTTCATTTTTAACTGCTGTTGCCAATGATTATGGCTACGACAACGCCTTCGCACGTATGGTGCAAGCGATGGGGCGAAAGGGGGATGTTTTATTTGCTTTGTCAACTTCTGGAAATTCTCCAAATATTTTGAATGCAGTAGACGCTGCAAAACAGATTGGGATGATTACTATTGGAATGACAGGACTTTCAGGCGGAAAACTCAATGCTAAGTGTGATTTTATGCTGAAAATGCCTTCAAATGTTACTCCTAGGATTCAAGAATGCCATATTCTTGTTGGACATATTATTTGTGAATTGATAGAAGCTGACTTATTTGGAAATTCAAAAAAGGAGTCTGTATGATTAAAATAGATTCATCGTGGACTTTGTTTTTGGATCGTGATGGTGTGATTAATGAAAGGATTCCAGGACAGTATATTTCTGATTTTTCAAATTTTGTATTTACTGAAGACTGCTTATCGGCAATTGCTTCTTTTTCAAAAGTGTTTTCTAAAATAATAGTAGTAACCAATCAGCAAGGTATCGGAAAAGGTATTATGACCGAAAAACAATTATTGGATGTTCATCAAGCTATGATTTATGAAATTGATAAAAATGATGGAAAAGTGGATGGTGTTTATTTTTGTCCTAAATTAGCAGTGGATAACCCTATCTGTCGAAAACCTAATATTGGAATGGGACTTCAAGCACAACGTGATTTTGAATCAATAAATTTTAAAGAATCAATCATGGTAGGAGATTCTATTTCTGATATTGAATTTGGTAATAGACTTGGTATGAAAACAGTTTTGGTGGAAGGAAAAAAAGAAGAATTAAGTTTAATAAAGCACTTAAAAGTTGATTTTAGGATATCAAAATTGAGTGATTTATCGAAAATATTAGTTTCTTAAATTTATTTATTGGTAACAATCTTTGGAATTTGAGAAAAAGAAATTACTTTTGTACAAGTTTTTAAAATTGCAAACAGCTGTAATGTATTGATAATTAATTCGTTATAGTTTTAAATAAGAAAATTGGAAGTATTACAATATATAGCACTATTTGTTGGAAGTTTGACGATATTATTATTTGCCTCGGACTGGTTTATTGAGGCTGCTGAACGGGTTGGCGCAGCATTGGGCATTCCTCCTTTTATTATTGGATTGACAATTGTGGCATTTGGCACGTCATTACCTGAATTGGCTACATCAATTGCGGCTGTCTTAAATGGGCAATCTGAAGTTGTTTTAGGAAATGTGGTGGGTTCAAATATCGCTAATATTGGTTTGGTATTAGGATTGGTCGCTATTTTTGTAAAACGAATTGATTTAAAATACAATCTTTGGCATAATGACATCCCTTATTTACTTGGTTCTTCGTTTTTATTATATTTTGTATTGCAGGATCAAGTGGTAAGCATTTTGGACGCAATTGTTTTGCTGATTGCTCTTTTCATGTTTCTTTTTTATTCTTTTTCTGATTCTGATGATAAAGGTGAAAAGTCTAAGGTTTCTGTCCTTGATATAGTGAAGTTGATTGGTGGAGCAATTTTAGTTTGGTTAAGTGCGGATTATACGATTGTGGCGATTTCAAAATTATCTGAATTGGCAGGTATCAGTTCTGAAGTAATTGCCGTTACCGTTGTAGCATTGGGTACATCTTTACCAGAAGCGATTGTTAGTTTGAAGGCGGCAAAAAAGGGAAATACTTCTTTGGCAGTGGGAAATGTTGTCGGATCTAATATTTTTAATACATTCGTTGTTGTAGCAATTCCATCTTTTTTTGGACCTATTGCCGTTTCTGATCATATTCTAAGTGTGAGTTTGCCTTTTATGATTGCTTTGACCGTCATCTTTTCCGTCGCAACCAATAATCGAAAAGTGACACGGTGGGAAGGGGCTTTGCTTCTATTGTTTTATGGTTACTTCTTTATCCAATCATTTTTAGATGTCGTCGGTTAACTTATTGGAAGATTTTACTTCTATGTAAATTGGTTTTTCGCCTATTTTTAAATTTCTTGGATTATAAATTTTGATTTTTTTTTGAGTGCCTTATAAAATGTGGAAAGTCGATATTAGATCAGTTTCTCAATATCAAAACCCAAGACGGGCGACATTGTGGGATTTGTTAAAGAAAAAAAATAAAATATGAAATTCGAACATAATACTGATATCGTGCTGATTGGAGCAGGAATAATGAGCGCAACTTTAGGTATCTTTCTAAAAAAGTTGATGCCTAATGCAAAAATTGATATTTATGAAAGATTAGATGCAGTAGGGGCCGAAAGTTCTGATGCTTGGAATAATGCAGGTACAGGACACTCCGCTTTTTGTGAATTAAATTATACTCCAGAACTGCCCGATGGGAATATTGATATTTCAAAAGCAATTCGAATTGGCTCTTCGTTTGAAGTTTCTAAACAATTTTGGGCATATTTATTAAAAAATAAATTTTTAGTAACCAAAAATCCTTTTATCAATGATGTGCCGCACATGAGCTTTGTATGGGGTGAAAAAAATGTAGAGTTTCTTAAAAAAAGATACGCTGCTTTGACACAATATCCGTTATTTGATGATATGCTGTATTCAGAAGATTGGGATGAAATCACGGAATGGATTCCTCTAATGATGAAGGATCGGTCTAAAGATGAAAAAATTGCAGTAACTAAAATGGATATCGGAACAGATGTGAATTTTGGTGCAATTACCCGTGGAATGATTACCTATCTTCAATCTTGTGATGGTGTTACGCTTCATTTAGGAACTGAAATTCAAGACATAAATCAAAGAAATGCCGGTTGGGAAATAGAAGTTGAAGATATGGATAGTAAGGCTGAATCTATTGTGAATGCGAAATTTGTTTTCATAGGAGCAGGTGGAGGTTCTATGACATTATTGGAGAAAACGGATATTCCTGAATCTAAAGGTTATGGCGGCTTTCCTGTAAGTGGACAATGGTTGAAATGTGATGTTCCTGAAGTGATAAAGCAACATGAAGCCAAGGTATATGGTAAGGCTGCACATGGTTCTCCGCCTATGTCTGTACCACATTTGGATACGCGTGTAATGAATGGAAAGAAATCTTTACTCTTTGGTCCATTTGCTGGTTTTTCAACCAAATTTTTGAAAGAAGGTTCTTATTTTGATTTGCCATTTTCCTTGGAAGTGCACAATATTTGGCCAATGCTTTCTGCGGGATTTTATAATTTAGGTCTGACAAAATATTTAATCGAGCAAGTGATTCAGTCTCCAGAAGATCGTTTTGAATCCTTGAAACAATATTATCCATCTGCAAAATTTGATGAATGGGAATTAGCTATTGCAGGGCAACGTGTACAAATTATTAAAAAGGATAAAGATGAAGGGGGTGTGCTTAAATTTGGAACGGAAATCGTTACAGATGCCAAAGGTACATTGGCAGCACTTCTAGGGGCTTCTCCAGGTGCATCCACATCAGTAGATATTATGCTTGATGTTTTGAAAAAATGTTTTCCAAATCAAATGGAATCTCAAGAATGGATTGATACTATAAAAGAAATGATTCCTAGTTATGGACAAAGTTTACATGATAATGCTGAACTTTGTAAGAGTACAAGGGATTATACAACTAGAATATTGAAATTGGAGTCTGAAGATTGATATAAGGAATGATGTAGAAATTAATGTTGATAAGTTGAGAAAATCTTTAGTTTTCCCAACTTCTCAACTAGATTTTTCTAAATAAGAATTGTATAATACCTACAAATTATCATCCCATTCTTTCGGCTTAGGTTCTCCCAATTTTCCAATACTCTTAGCAACTACCATCGCAACTGTCGCATCACCTGTCACATTGATTACGGTACGACACATGTCCAATGGACGGTCAACGGCAAAGATCAGAGCTAAACCTACAGCCAACATCTCTGTGGGCATTCCTACTGCTTCAAGTACAATTACCAGCATCACCATACCTGCACCTGGAACCGCTGCGGATCCTATGGACGCAAGTGTTGCGGTCAAAACAATCGTCATTTGATCTCCAAAATCTAAGTGATAACCCAATGCTTGAGCAATAAATACAGCTGCAACTGCTTGATATAAAGATGTACCATCCATATTGATTGTCGCTCCAACGGGCAAAACAAAACTACTGACTTCCTTTTCTACACCTAGATGTTCTTCTACTCGTTCCATAGTTACTGGCAATGTAGCTGCACTCGAACTCGTTGAAAAGGCAAGTAATTGAGCAGGTGCCATTTCTTTTAAAAATTTGATTGGAGATATTCCTGTATAGGTTTTTACGATGATGACGTAAAATACAATCATCAATGACAATCCTAATACGACAGTTCCTGCATATCTCAATAAAGCGAATAAAATATCACCAGATTCTGATGTTACAATGACATTACAGAGCAAAGCAAAGACTGCTACTGGTGCAATCAGCATGATTAAGTCAACCATTTTCAAAACGACATCATTGAGACTCGAAAAGAAATCGGTAAGTGGTTTGGCTTGCTCTGGTTTTACCAATAAAAGGCTTATCCCAATGAATATGGCGAAGAAGATAACTTCTAGCATTCTCTTATTATTAGATGCTGCTGAAAAAATATTTTCTGGAACCATATTTACAATAAACGATAACGGACCTGATTCTTTTTGACTATGGGCTTCTGTCAACTTTCCTTTAATCTTGGAATTATCTACCTTGCCAGCGGTCAATTTTTCAATGGTTGCCTTTGGGATTCCATTCCCAGGTTGTATTGTATTTACGGCAATTAGTCCGATGGATATTGCCAAAACAGTTGTGATCACATAAATAACAATAGTTCTTAATCCTATTTTTGAAAATTTGGAAATGTCTTTTAATTCAGTAATTCCTTTGATAAGAGAAGCGAAAATCAAGGGAATAGCAATTAATTTCAATAATTTAACGAATATTTTCCCAAAAGGATAAATCCAATCGGAAACAAATTCTTTTCCCCAACCCACTTTTGTGAATAATAATCCTACAATAATTCCGCCAATCATTCCAATCATGATTTGCCAATGCAATTCTAATTTTTTCATCTATTTTCGTTTTATTTTATTTTTTCACAGTTCCTTTTCACAGTATTAAGATGCAAAATATTAAAAATTTAGCAAAAACTATTCTTAAATTTTGAGAATGTTAAAAAAAAACAGATTTTGTTTTGTGAGTTTTAGTCTTTTTCAACTACTCACTCAAATTTTGCTTTGGGAAAATTGTCTAAGCTTCTCAACTT
>CAMZLN010000066.1 GCA_947311465.1 uncultured Saprospiraceae bacterium | reverse complement strand
TTTAATTTTTTATCCTTTTCTCATCCCATAAATTTAGATTCAATTCTTTTAAGAAATTTTATTTAACTATTAAAATCAAACTCTGAAAAATGACCTAAATTTATAAAAATAAATCAATAATAGTGTTTTATTATGAGCTTCTCTAAAATAACGTCTAATTCCTAACGGAGTATTGTTTAACAAAAAAGCTCCCCTATCTAAGATAAGAGAGCTTAATTTTATATTTTGCTTTACTTGATTCCTATAAAAAAGGAGCAATCACCAACGCAACCACTGAAATCAATTTCAATAAGATATTCAATGATGGGCCCGATGTATCCTTAAATGGATCACCAACTGTATCACCAACTACTGCTGCCTTGTGCGCCTCAGATCCTTTCTTGTGAATTTCTCCATTAATAGTCACATCATCTTCAAACATTTTCTTAGCATTATCCCATGCTCCACCTGCATTTGATTGGAAGATAGCCATCATGACACCTGTTACTGTCACACCAACTAATAAACCACCCAACATTTCTGGACCAGCATCAAACAGATAATTACCACCAAACCCAACTACGATAGGAGCTAGTATTGCAACAACACCTGGCATTCTCATTTCACGAATAGATGCATCTGTTGAAATTTCAATACACTTATTATAATCTGCTTTACCATCTGCTTTTTCAAAAGTAACTCTATCGGCATCTGACCATTCAGCCATATCTTTTCCATCATACTTTCTCATTAGACTCAAAGCATTTTTCAATTCTGGTATAGTTCTGAATTGTCTTCTCACTTCTTGAATCATATCCATTGCTGCCTTACCTACTGCATCCATTGACATTGCAGAGAATAAAAATGGAAGCATACCACCCAAGAAAAGACCAGCCATTACTATTGGGTCTGTAATATTAATTACAAGTGGTGCATCTGGACTCACTGTTTGAGCAAATGCAGCAAATAATGCTAACGCTGTCAAAGCAGCAGAACCAATGGCAAATCCCTTTCCGATTGCAGCTGTTGTATTTCCTACTGCATCTAACTTATCAGTACGTTTTCTTACTTCTTTTGGTAATTCAGCCATTTCAGCGATTCCCCCTGCATTATCAGAAATAGGGCCATAAGCATCAACTGCCAATTGAATCCCTGTATTCGAAAGCATACCAACTGCTGCAATCGCAATACCATATAATCCTGCAAAATAATGCGCACCTAAAATTGCGATTACTAAAATCACGATTGGAATAGCAGTCGAACGCATTCCTAATCCTAATCCAGCAATAATATTTGTCGCTGCTCCTGTTACGGATTGATCAACTACTCTTTGAACTGGCTTCGTTCCTGTTCCTGTATAATATTCAGTAATCATACCTATCAATAATCCCGCACCTAATCCAAACAATACTGCCCAAAATACTCCTAAAGATGTGTAAGTTATTCCTAATACAGACCATGAAGCTGGCAATACTTGAGTAACGATAAAATAAGTAGCCAACAGCATCAAGCCCGAAGATAAAAATTCTCCTAAGTTTAACGCTTTCTGTGGATCACCACCTTCTTTTACTTTTACAAAGAAAGTACCAATGATTGACGTGATAATTCCTACTGAAGCTAACATTAAAGGTAAAATTACGGCATTAAGACCATCGTAACTATTGGTATTTTCATACCCAACAATTCCAATAAAACCTGCACCCAATACCATTGTAGCAATGATAGATCCAACATAAGATTCAAATAAATCGGCTCCCATACCCGCAACGTCACCTACATTATCACCTACGTTATCCGCAATAGTTGCCGGGTTCAAAGGATGATCTTCAGGAATACCTGCTTCTACCTTACCTACCAAATCAGCTCCTACATCGGCAGCTTTTGTATAGATTCCACCACCTACTCTGGCAAATAATGCGATAGAAGACGCTCCAAATGAAAATCCTGTCAATACAGTAATAACTTGCATTGTGCTCCAACCATCAATATTAGAAAATATAAAGAAAAGAGATCCTAGTCCTAGCATACCCAGTCCTACAACTCCAAGTCCCATAACTGCTCCACCAGCAAAAGCTACTTCCAAAGCTTTCCCTAAACTTGTTCTAGCCGCTTGAGTTGTTCTTACATTAGCTTTTGTAGCTACTTTCATCCCTATGATTCCAGCCAATCCTGAACAAATTGCTCCAATAATAAATGACACCGCAATTAATGGTGACGATGTATCCTGCTGTGCAGAGAAACCTAAAATAGCCGCTGCTATTACAACGAAAATTGCCAATTGCTTATATTCTGCTCTTAAAAAAGCCATTGCCCCATCAGAGATAGCTTTTGCGATACCTTTCATTTTATCGCTACCTTCATCTTGTTTAGAAACCCAACTAGATTTCCAAAATGTAAACAGTAAGGCGATAACACCAAATACTGGTATAATTGAAATAATTGTTTTAGACATAATTGATTTTTGTTTTGTTTTATAAATAAATTTCTCGCAGCTGACAAAAATAGTATTTTTTTATAAAAATTCGCAATAAAGAGAGGAAACGTTGAGAGAATAGACTATTTTACTTGAAATCTAGGTTAAAATAATGTTAAAAACAGAAAATTACTTGACATAATATAAATTCCCCCCTAATTTAATAGCTCATCAAACTTCACTTATTATGAAAAAGTATTTACTGTTTTTTGTCTTTTCTTTATTCATTTCCTTGTCTTATGCTCAAACGGATTCATTTTGCGAAATATCAAGTTTTCCTTTTTTAGGAAATAAATGTAAAGTCACAATGGATTTTGGTCAATATTCTAAAGTCCGATTGACAACGAGTAATCAATTAATCATTGAAAAAGATGGATCTGATAAAGAGTTTAATACCCTGATTGATGCCTTGAATTTTTTGGTGGCAAATGGATGGGAATTTGTACAAGCTTATTCGGTAGATGATAGCGAAAGATTTATATTAAAATGGAATGCAACAAAAGGGGATCCTTTTATACCTGAAATTAAGGGCGATTTAAAATAGAATTTATTATTTAGTGTGTGAGTTTCCATCCAGCCACTATTTATTTTTCACTAAAATCATCTCCCCCATAATACTAATTGCAATCTCAGTTGGAGTCTGACTAGAAATCTGGATTCCAATTGGGGCATGCAATTTCTCAAGATTTGAATTGTTTTGAGCTATCAATTCTTTTTTCAACATCCGAATTTTATTTTTACTTCCCATCAATCCTATATATTTATAGTCAAAAGGCAGGAGTTGCTGAATGATTTTCAAATCAGATTGATATCCAAAAGACATAACGACTATATAATGACGATTGCCTTGTGGGATATATTTGCCGATACTTTCATAATCAGAAATAAGTTGAATTTTGGCATATTTTGAAAATGTATTCAAATTATTTCGATCATCATAAACGATTACTTTAAATCCCAAATCAGGAGCAAATTTTGCAAGTGCTTGGCTTACATGCCCACCCCCTATGATATGTAATACAAGGTGATATCCCAAATCTTCTTGAACATGCCACCGGTCTTTTGAGATATTCGTAGTGAATTTTTCAGAAAGCGTCGCCTTGGGAATTAATTTTATTTCTTTTTCTGTTGCAACCAATATTCCATAAGTTCCATTTTGCGTGGATTGGATAAAATCATCTATTTGAGGAAGATCTTTCTTTCCTAAAGAGTATATCCCTACTATTTGTTCTCCAGAGCATATCAACCCTGACGAATCACTTGTATTTTTTCGATGTATTTGACGTTTTAAAATAGGCGAATTTTGTTCTTCTTGAAGCCATTTTTTACAAGATTCTACCAGATTGTACTCCATCATTCCACCCCCAATAGATCCAAATAAATATCCGTTTTGTGATACCATCATTTTAAATCCTTGCCGACCAGGACTACTTCCTATGCTTTCCAACACATATAATAAAGCTACTCGATTCCCAGATTCAAGTGCACATTTAATTTTTAACCAAATTTCCATTATTTAAACCATGTTGCACTCAATGAATAATATATTGCCATTAATCCAGAGAAAATGGCACTTGCCAAGAAACGATGCTTCAAGGGGATTTTGTTTTGAATCAAATAATTTGCTACCAAGGAAATGGGAATATTATATAAAAAGGATTTCCAACCAATAGACAATAGATTCATTCCAATTTGATTATATTCCCTTGAAATTAATTTAATAAATAAAATATGACGTGCAATCCATAAGGGATTGAAATACAACATCGCCATACTTGCTCTAAGAATAGATGCTTTGAAACTACCATCATTAATTACTTTTTTATCAATCCATTTAAAATAATTTGGAATCTCTAAAGCGTAGATAGTTGCTCCGATAAATAGAATACCTAAAACCCTAATCCAGTCAAATTCTGTTTGTATAACAGCAGCAATAGTGTCACCCAGCATATAGATAAGTCCACCCCGAATGATATTTGATTTTGTACTTGTAAGTTTCATTATCTGTGATTATTCAAAAATTAGACTCCCTAAATTTCTTGAACCTGAAACAAGAATAGGAATCTGGTTGAGTAATTAACAATTAATCATTTATAATTAACAATTAATAAAGTCCCATCAAAACCTTCTCCGCCGTAAAAGGAGCACTCATTTCCAACTTAGCATTAGGATTAAAAGCCATTACCGCCTTATCAATCGCAAAATACGCCCCAATCCCGTACATCAACGGGGGTTCACCCACTGCCTTGGATTTCAAAATGGCCATTTCACTACCTTCTGTTTCCACTGGATACACAATAATTTCCTTAGGAACAGCATAAATATCAGGTATTTTATAAGCAGAAAGCGTATTAGAAAGCAATCTACCTTCCTTATTATATCTAATTTCTTCCAAAGTCATCCATCCCATTCCTTGAACGAGCCCTCCTTCGATTTGCCCCATATCAACAGAAGGGTTCATAGATTTTCCAAAATCATGGATAATTTTCACAGCATCAAATTCATAAGTACCACGAAGACAATCTACGGTAACTTCTGTCAATGCCAATCCAAAAACATGATAAGCAAAAGGATGTCCTTTTTGGGTTTCCATATCAAAATTAATAATTGGCGTAGCATAATGACCATTTTCAGTTAAGCACACACGTTCTAAAAATGCTTGATCCACCAATTGTTCCCAAGTCATTTCAGTTGGAACATTATCAATGTAAACTAAATCATTTTCAAAACTAACATTATCTATATTTACATCAAATTTGATCGCAACGCTATTTTTTAATCTTTCCAATAAAGCAGTACAAGCTTTGAGCAAAGCCTTTCCATTCAAGTCTGCGGTGGCACTTGCCGCCGTTGGAGATGTATTGGCTACACGTGTAGTATTGGTGGTCTCTAATTTGACTTTATTTGGATGAATACCAAACGAAGAAGCTGCTATCTGAAGCATTTTAGTATTGACCCCTTGCCCCATTTCAACGGCACCTGTACTGATCCCAACGGTACCATCACTATAAATATGCACCAAAGCACGAGCCTGATTCATTGGTGTTTTTGTAAATGATATTCCAAAAGCAATAGGCATCAATGAAAATCCTTTTTTGGAATAGGTGTTTTCTTGATTAAAATTATGAATACGATTTTCAACTGCTTTTAAATCAAATTTAGAATCTAAATCAGACCAAAGTTTATTTAGAACAACACCTTCGGCAATTTGCCCGTAAGGGAATTCATCTCCCGTTTTTAATAAATTTTTCTTTTGTAAAATATGGGTTGAAATCTTCAATTTTTTTGCAGCATGAGCCAATGCGGCTTCAATAACGAACATTCCCTGTGGTCCACCGAATCCACGAAATGCAGTATTGGGCGGTAAATTAGTTTTACAACTATAAGCCGTTAATCGTGTATTTGGAATATGATAAGCATTGGTGGCATGAAATAATGTTCGTCCTAAAACTGCTGGAGACAAATCAGCCGCAGCACCTGCATTTTGATAAAAATGTACTTCGTAAGCTAATATCTTAAAATCTTTTGATAGTCCAATTTTATAATCTGAATCATAGGGATGACGTTTTCCAGTCATTTTCATATCATCCATTCTGCTCAAAATCAATTTGACAGGTTTATTCAATATTTGAACGCCCATTGCTGCCATAATTGCCCAAGGAGTAGCTTGATCTTCTTTTCCACCAAATCCACCACCTAGCCGAACGACATCTACTTCAATATTGTGCATACCCACGTCTAAAACCTTCGCCGCTGCTCTTTGAACAGCCGTTGGACCTTGAGTAGATGAAGATATTTTGATATTCCCGTTTTCTAAAGGTATTGCGTAAGCCCCTTGGGTTTCTAAGTAAAGATGTTCTTGTCCATTTGAACTTGCCCTTCCTTCAAATATATATTCACAAACAGACCAAGCCAAGTCAAGGTTTCCGCTTTTAAAAATTCGAGGTGGCATAATCAACTGCCCTTTTTTTTGAGCTTCTCTAGCATCAATGATAACTTCTTTTTCAAGAATATCAATTTCTATTAATTTTCTAGCTTTAAAAGCAATAGATTCAGATTTTGCAATTACGACAGCGATGGGTTGTCCTTGAAAATGGACTTCTTTTTCAGCTAAGAGTTCTTCATCAGGAAATATTCCACCAATTTGATTTTCACCTTTAATATCATCAAATGTCAATATTTTTTCAACGCCAAAAAGAGCCAATGCCTTGGAATAATCAACAGATTGAATAATTCCATGAGCGCTAGGCGAAGAATAGACCGCAGCATATAGAGTGCCTTGTATTGTTGGAATATCATCTAAATAGATAGACTTGCCCGTTACATGTCCTTTTGAATCTATATTTTTCATTTATTATTTTTTCAATAGTTTATTCGCAGTAAAAGTAAAATTATTGCCAAAGTTAAAAATAGTATCAATAATCTGTATACTATTGATTTAACATTTAGAAACTATGAAAAAATAATTAATAATTTTAAAAGTATTATCTATTGTCCAAAACCTAGCAAGCAAAGTCTTAACATCTTGCGGTCAAAGGTCTTGCCGTCGAAAGTCTTAATATCTTGCCGTCTTGCCGTCTTGCCATCTTGCCGTCTTGCTGTCGTGACATCTTGACATCTTGCCGTCGTGCCGTCGTGCCGTCTCAAAAAAAATCACTCCCCAGTATCTTTTTCATTATCTTCACGTTCCCTTCGTTTTCTTTCACTTTCCTTATTATATGCTAAGATAATTTTCTTTACCAAACGGTGTCTTACCACATCTTCATCCGTAAGTTCCATGATAGATATACCATTTGTTCCTTTCAAGATTTGGATAGCAGTACGCAGCCCAGATTTTTGATGTCTTGGTAAATCAATTTGGGATAAATCACCTGTAATTATACATTTAGCGGAAGGTCCCAAACGTGTCAAAAACATTTTCAATTGCATTGAAGTTGTATTTTGAGCTTCATCCAAGATAATGAAAGCATGATCCAAGGTACGCCCTCTCATAAAAGCCAAAGGAGCGACTTCAATGACACCATTTGCCATAAAGAACTCCAATTTGTCCTTTGGAAGCATATCAAAAAGTGCATCATATAAAGGTCTCAGATAAGGATCAACTTTATCTTTCAAGTCACCAGGTAAAAATCCAAGACTCTCCCCTGCTTCGACTGCTGGTCTTGTAAGAATAATTTTCTTTACCAGCTTATTTTTCAATGCTCTCAAGGCAATTGCTACAGCCACATAAGTTTTACCTGTACCTGCAGGACCAACTGCGAATACGATATCGTCAATTTCAGAAGCTTCGAATAACTTTTTTTGATTTTTGGTTTTTGGTTTAATTGTACGCCCATTTTTAGCATGCACAATCACTTTATTATCCGACGACCCATTGCTTATTCGACTTTCAAAAGGATTATCACCATCTACCATAGATTGAATTACTTGGATAGACAATTCATTATCGTCTTTAATTAAGCGAATCATCTTTTCAAAAACAGATTTCACTTTTTGAGATATTTTTTTATCCCCTTGTATTTTTATATTATTTCCCCTAGCCGTAATATTCACATTTGGAAATGCGTTTTTAATAATATTCAACTTAGAGTTTTTAGCTCCAAATAAATTAACAAGATTAATATCTTCGACGGTAAGTACGATTTCACTCAATTGGGTCTTCAAATTTTAATATTTTAGAATTAATTAAATGTCAATAATTTCAGAAAAATAAAACAATATCCAGCTTTTATAGTTTAAATATATGTAATTTTCCGATTTTACTGAAAAAACATGAGAATACATTGTCAATATAAGACTCAAGAATTATGCCCATAATTACATTTATGACAGATTTTGGTATCATGGACAACTATGTTGCAATAGTAAAGGGTGCGCTATTGACACAAAATGCTGATTTAAACATTATAGATATTTCTCATAACGTCAATAAGCATGATATAGTTCAGGCATCCTACATTTTAAAACATGCCTATCCATATTTTCCAAAAGGAACAATCCATATTGTCAGTGTAAAAGAGCGTTACAGTAAGGACATTCAATTTGTAGTAGTTAAACACAATGAACATTTCTTCATTGGACCCGACAATGGGCTTTTTTCAATGCTTTTCGATGAATTACCTACAGAAATATACGTTTTAGACAAAGGGGATGATGAAGTTTTCCCATTGCCTTATGTCGCTTCAAAGGCCGTCAATTTCCTTACATCTGGAAAATCAATAGAAAAAATAGGATCTAAGCAAGAAGCAGTTGAAATTCGATTTGCGCTTCAACCTGTCCTTGGAAAAAATCACATGCGTGGCACAGTGATACTTATTGATGATTTTGGAAATGCCATTGTAAATATCAAAAAGGAACTTTTTGATAGCGCCAGAAGCAATCGCTTATTTGCAATTTATGTAAAACGAAAATCGCCAATTACAATACTTAGCGAACATTATTTGAGTGTTAATATTGGTGAAGTCTTAGCCCTATTCAATTCTGCTGGATATTTAGAAATTGGGGTCAGCATGGGAAATGCTTCTACATTACTGGATATTCGTCCTGAGGATACGATTCAAATTGATTTTTATGATAAAAATGAAATGATGAAATGATGAAATGGTACAATGGTACAATGGTGCAAAGGTGCAAGGTGCAATGATTCAAGGTGTACAATGATTCAAGGTGCAAGGATACAAGGTGCATAACCTATAACCTTTTCACAACCAATAACTCACAACCTTTTACAACCAATAACTCACAACCTTTTTTATATGATAAAAAGAATAGTAAAATTAACTTTCAAAAGTTCCGAAATCGAAACATTTAAAGCTATTTTTGAATCGAAAAAAGAGAAAATACGTGGATTTGAAGGATGCGAACATTTAGAGTTATGGCAAGATGTAGATCATCCCAATGTATTTTTTACCTACAGTTTTTGGAAAGATGCATCTGATTTAGAAAAATATCGACATTCTGAATTATTTAAATCAACTTGGAAAGCAACAAAACTTCTTTTTGATGGTAAACCTATGGCGTGGAGTGTAAATGAGTTATAGAGTTACGAAGTTATAAAGAGTTATGAAAGTTATAGATTTAGATACCTACAAGATACAAATTGGAGATTTTTGGAAGGAGATACAACTAAAAAAGTATTCATCTATTTTTGTGCTTGCAGATCAAAACACAAAAGAACATTGCTTACCAATTTTCGAAAATAATATCTCGAATTTGGATTTCCATCTCATAGAAATACAATCTGGAGAAATTCATAAAAACATAGAGACTTGTCAATTTATTTGGTCAGAAATGGTCAAAAACGGAGCAGATAGAAAATCTTGTATGATTAATCTTGGTGGTGGTGTGATAGGAGATATGGGTGGATTTACAGCATCCACATTCTATCGAGGAATGGATTTTATTCAAATTCCAACCACCCTACTCTCTCAAGTTGATGCATCCATTGGTGGTAAATTAGGTATTGATTTTATGAATTTAAAAAATGCCGTTGGGCTTTTTAAAAATCCAAGTCAAGTTTGTGTATCAGCAGATTTTTTAAAGACTTTATCCATTAGAGAAATTCGTAGTGGATTCGCAGAATTAATCAAACACGGATTAATCGCATCCAAAGATGATTGGATAGAACTTCAAAATATAAAAAAAATATCAGAAGTTACAGATTGGGAAAAATACATCATACCGTCCTTAGAAATAAAAAAATCTGTAGTTCATAAAGATCCCTTTGAAATGGGATTGCGAAAATCTTTAAATTTCGGTCATACCATAGGACATGCGATAGAAAGTCATGCATTAAGTAATGGAATTTCTCTTTTGCATGGAGAAGCCGTTGCGATTGGATTGATTTGTGAATCCTTTTTATCGCACAAAGTAGTTGGACTTTCGGCTCAGTCATTAGATAAAATATCCACATACATCATTAACCACTATGGAAAATATAAATTGAAAAAATCAAATTTTTCGACCTATTTACATTTAATGACCAAGGATAAAAAGAACGAAAACCAAATCATCAATTTCACCATGATTTCAGAAATTGGGACCATCATTTTAAATCAAACAGCGAATAATTCACTGATTCAAGAAAGTTTAGAATATTATATTTCTTTATAATGTTTTTTATTTATATATTTGCATCATTAATCAAACAAAATTTTTAAATCATGTTTTTACGAAAAAAAATAATTTCGGGGGGTATTATTAATGTTAAGCATCATGCCCTTATATCTATTTGCCCAATTTCAATGTGGATTTGAATACAATCAAAATTACAATTCTTCTAATCTTAACAATACTACAAAATGTGAAGAAAAAACTGACGCAGAAACATCCCAATACGTTATTCCAACAATAGTTCATATAATTCATCTGAATGGTCCCGAAAATATACCAGATGCACAAGTACACGCTGCAATTAAAGAAACAAATGATCACTTAAAAGGTCTTTATGGAGGATATAATACAAAGATAAAATTAGTTCTCGCAAATATTGATCCAGATGGAAATTGCACTTCTGGAATTGAAAGAATTTATTCTCAATATACTGATACCAATCCTCCAGGACATAAATGGAATTTACATACTACAACATCATGGGATAAGAAAAAATATTTAAATATATGGATTATTAAAAACGGTCCTTTAGGTCAGGGTGGTAGTGCAGTACTCCCTCCAACTACAAGTATACTAGATGGAATTACAATTTCGTATTGGGCATTCGGTTCAACATCAGAATTTGGAAGTGCACCTTATTATTTAAAAACATTAACTCATGAACTTGGGCACTATTTAGGTTTATATCATATATGGGGAGAAGATGATGATGATGATGAATGTAATGGAAATCATTGTCACCAAAATGGGTTAACAGAATCAGAATGTTGTAAAAATGGTGATTTTGTTTGCGATACACCACCTTGCATAAGACCATTGATAGAATATGACTGTCTTGAAAAGGATAAAAATTCAAATTGTGAAAATTGTAATAGCAATTGGAATTGGTTATATCCAGAAGAAAATTACATGGGATATTTTCATGCTTGTGCTACAGAATTTACAGAAGGACAAGCGAAAAGAATGTATTATTTTTTAAAAACAGCAAGAAAAGAACTTTGGGATTCGAAATTTGAAAATTCCTATGCAATATATTCAACAGAAATTTTTCACCATGATGTCGAAATTATGCCTGGTGCAACATTTAATGTATACGGTACATGTATTATGGCACCTAATAAAAAAATAATAGTCCATAAAAATGCAAAATTAATAGTAAATGGAGGAAAAATTACTTCTAATTGCAACAAATGGTCAGGTATTAAAGTTACTGGTGGAAATTTTGATCCTGCATTTAATTTTTATGATGTAAAATTTATAGATGCAACAATAGAAAATACTAATAATGCTGCAGTCTCTATGTTTCCAGCTCTTCCATGGCCTGAAAAAACTAATTATGGGAATGGAAAATTAGATGCACAAAATACTATTTTTAGAAATTGTAATAGATTGGCTGAGTTTATTGCCTATCAACCAAGAATTAACAAAAGTACAATAGTCAATTGTACCCAATATGGCGGGAAATGGGGAATTACAAATTGGAATTGTAGTGACTTACATGTTATTGGCTGTAAGTTTTTTAATATCCAAGACAGATGCATCATTGGAGAAGATGCTGATTTCAGTTTAATAGGAAATAATGAGTTCCATGGAGGATCTAAGGACATAATGCTAACAAGTACACATGCTGTTCTTCCTTCCAACATATATGACAATATATTTTATTCAACAAATAGAAATATATTCTCAAGTGCCTTATCAATTGGAAAACACAATATCGAAAACAATAAGTTCAATTATTCCTTTAAAAATATTGAAATTAGAGGCGAAAATAATTACACAATAACAGATAATAAATTTGAAGGATATTATGGCATATTTAATGTAGCAAATGGATTCGGTTCAAATTTTATTCAAAATAACAGATTCTCCAATACAAAATATGGAATCCGTTTATGGAATAATAATGGCGGACTAATCTTCAGAGATAATTGCTTCAATACAACAAAATCCGATATTCGAATACATGGAAATGTAAATCCAATACAAATCAAGCCTGGAATGAGGCCAGTAAATAATTGTTTTACGCATACTGGTAATACCAATTCAAGTGTTACTTCAATTTCAGGATATCCAAACAATTTTGAATATTGGGAACCGGATGATAGGGATACTGATTGTAAAGATGCAATATTAAGTACACCTAATGTTACAAGAAAGTTTTCATACTTTAATGACCCATCTAATCCTTGTGACTATATTGTAGCTCCACCTAATGATGAGTTTTCATTTCAAAAAATAGTAACTGCAGAAATCAAAGCTGGTAATTTTACTAAAGTACGTAAACTAATTAAATCTAATGGCAATAATCAATTATTGATTTACAGTACATATCTATTAGAAGGAGATTTAGTTGAAGCAAAAAAATATCTAGCAACAATAGAGAACAAAGAGTTTGTCACTTTACAAAAAATCAACTTAAAACGACTAAATAATAAAGTACTGTTCACTCCTACTCTGGCAGAATTAAACGAAATACAATCAATTGCATTAAAGTCTAATGAAAATTCTGGGATAGCACTTTCCCTATATTATTCATTAACAAAAATATTACTTGAGCCAAAAGATGGTGATGAAGTTGATGACAATTTCAAGTTTACTTCAATTTCTAAAATAGGCAATCCAAAAATATTTCCTAACCCTGCGAATAACTACTTTACCATTAAATTTAATGATGCAAACACAATCGAAATAACAATAACTGATTCTTTTGGTAACAAAATTTTACAACAAAAAAGCTCTCAGAATGTTTTAAAAATCAATGCAACTCAATTCAAACAAGGTGTATATTACATTCATATTATAAAAGACAAAACAAATATTTATTCAAAGAAAATATTAATCGAATAAAAATTAGCTATAAAATAGTACAAATGAATAAAATTATCTTATTTATTTCATTACTTCTAGGTACAACTTATTGTTATTCTCAAAACAATTTCAATAAGCTGTACCCACTAGGAGAAAATGCAACAATTAATTTGTCTAGTGCAATTATAAGTTTTGATGATTTTTTTATTGTCGCATCTATTCTTTATCTAGAATCAGGAGCATGTCAATTAACAAAAATTGATAATAATGGTAATATTATTCATACAAAATTAATTGAAAATTTTTTCCCGGGATTTGACTCTCCATTAATTTACGATGGCAAAAACATCATACTTGTAGGTTCTAGCACCCAAAAAGTCAATAACGGTAGGAATTTTGTTTTAAAAGTATTATCCTTAAATTTTGAAACAATTGATGAAATTATTTTCGCATCCATAGACAATGAAGTGCTAAATCCCGAAGGTATTTATGTCTTTGAAAAAAAATATTATTTATATGGAACTAGAGTTTATTATCCTTCAAAACAAATCAAAGGTATCGTAATAAAACTAAATCAACTCTCAAACCAAAAAGAATGGGAAAAAACCTATAGTATCAAAAATGCACTTCATCCTAGATTAGTAGGTTTATCAACAAAAAATAGTGAGAATATTTCTTTCGTTGTACAAAATAGTGCAGTTAGTGGACCAACCCAAACATTAATTTCAGTTAATAATACTGATGGTGAAGTAATAAAAAAGCGGTTATTTAAGTTTAGTGGAATCAATGATGATTTTATACCATCAAAAATTATTGGCAAAAATGGGAATTATTATTTTACATCTCATGTAGAACCATCCGAAATTGACGGATATAATGTTGACTATGGAGCTATAACAAAAGTTGACAGTCAATTAGACTCTATCTTATTATCAAAACTATATATTCCACTTGATATCACCCAAATAGGTAGAACTTACATCGCAAATCAAATGATTATCACAAAAAAAGGCAATATTGTACTATCAGGTACCGTCCAGGATGTTTTTGAAAAAGATAAAGTAGACTGGAAATTATCTGGATTTGTCCTTTGTTTTAACACTACCCTCGAACTACAATGGTTGAAAATTTACAAAAATAAACTACGAGAAGGAGAAAAATCAGAACCAAATAGAGGTGGAAAATATAAACATTCAATATTTAATAAAATAGTTGAAAGGCAAAATGGATCTTTTGTTTTACTTGGGGAATCTCCTTATTGGGATTCAACTCTAACACAACATTATGATATTTGGATATTATCAATTGATGAAAATGGATGTTTTATCTCATCCAATTGCGATGAAGTAAATATTTTGGACATAGAATTAGCAAATTTAGAGAGTCATCAAAATATCTTTCCAAATCCATGCCACAATACATTAAATATAAATAACAATTCGTTTTACATGTACCAAATAATTAATATTACAGGCAATATTGTTAAACAAGATTTATTAAAAGAAACAATAAATGTAAATTCATTACTAACTGGGAATTATTTTCTAAAACTTATTCATAAAGATGGGAAATTCAAAATTCATAAATTTATAAAACAATAACCACCTTCAAAATCAAATCATCAACTTCGCAATGATTTCTGAGATTGGGACCGTCATTTTAAATCAAACAGCGAATAATTCATTGATTCAAGAAAGTTTAGAATATTATATTTCTTTATAATGTCTTTATTCTGTAACTTGGTTCGATTTTGAAGAATTAAGTTACTGACCGTATAATTATATTCAACTACTTATTATTTTTCAAAATATTTAGCAAAGTAAAATGAGAAAACATGCTAGAAAAAATAAAACATTTTTTTAGAGGAAAAAATGGTGATGGAGACGATATTACCATAACCAAACATCGGAAATATATAAAATATCTTTGGATATTAACGGGATTATTCATTTTGAGTATTCCGTTAATATTTATTATTACCTCCTTCACAAAACTACCTTCGTTCGAAGAACTAGAAAATCCAAAATACGACCAAGCAACTCAAGTTTTTGCAAATGATGGAAGCGTTATTGGAAAATACTATATCGAAAATCGTGTAACCGTTACTTACGAAGATTTATCACCCCATTTAATAAATGCACTTTTATCCACCGAAGATGAAAGATATTACAAGCATTCTGGTATTGACATGAAAGGTTTAGCTAGAGCTGTTGCACGTTTTGGAAAAGATGGAGGAGCCAGTACAATTACTCAACAATTAGCGAAATTATTATTTACAGGAACTGCGTCAAAGAATATTGTTCAAAGAATCTTTCAAAAATTCAAGGAATGGATCATTGCGGTACGACTAGAAAAAAATTATACAAAAGAGGAAATCATTGCGATGTATCTCAACAAATTTAGTTTTTTATATGGAGCTTATGGGATTCGAGCTGCTTCGGAAATATATTTCAATGAAACCCCAGATAATCTTTCGCTAGAGCAATCTGCCATGCTTGTAGGTATGTTGAAAAATCCAGCCAGATACAATCCTTTAAGAGCTCCTAAAAGGGCATTGAAGCGACGAGAAGTTGTTCTTCATCAGATGAAAAAGAAAGAGTATATTTCTCAAATGCAATATGATTCCCTGCGTGTATTGCCCCTTGATATGTCCAGTTTTCATAAAGAATCTCATACTACAGGACTTGCCCCATATTTCAGAATGGAATTGAGAAAGCATTTAAAACATGTTTTGAAAAATGTAGCTGATAAGAAATCTGATGGAAAACCTTATGATATTTACAGAGATGGATTAAAAGTTTATACTACCATAGATCCTATCATTCAAAAACATCACGAAGAAGCAATGCTCATACACATGAAAAAGCTTCAAAAATTTTTTAATAAAGAATGGAAAAAAGATGATCCTTGGGAATATCGAATTCCACCCAATCCAAATGATCCAGAAGATTTGGGTACTACTGATGAAGAAATGGTCATTCGTGAAAAAGTATTAGATAGATTAATTCGATCTACTGATCGTGCGAAAGCAATACGAAAAAAATATTTCAGTGATTTAACTAAGCAAATAAAAAAAGATTACGAAATACCTCTTAGAGATATTGATATTCTACGTTTGTTAAATGCGGATAAAGACAAAGGTTATCTTAAAAAATTAAGAAAGAAGAAATTAATTTCAAAAAACTTCGAAAAGAAATACAACACGCTTTTAAAAAGTAAAGATTGGAAAATCGTCAAAAATCAATGGCGCACTTTCAAAAAAACTTTAGAAGAATCATTCGCTAAAAAAACACAAATGAAGGTGTTTACATACGACAATGAATCTTTAGAAAAAGATACCTTAATGACTCCTATGGATTCATTAAAATATCACAGAAATTTTTTACAAGTTGGATCAATGTCCGTTGACCCAGTGACTGGAGAAATCAAATCATGGGTAGGAGGAATCAATCATAAATATTTCAAATATGATCATGTCACTTCTAATAGACAAGTAGGATCTACCTTTAAACCACTGATTTATTCAACTGCGATTGCCCAATTAGGAATGTCTCCTTGTTTTGTCGTTGATGATATTCCATATACAATACATGCGGGCGAAGGCAATTTTCATTTAAAGAAAGATTGGACTCCCAATAATGCAAATAATGAATATTCAGGAGAACCTTTCACCCTTTTTAAAGGACTGCAATATTCAAAAAATACAGTATCTGTTTATTTGATGAAACAACTTGGTGATCCAGAAAGTGTAAGAGAACTAGCATCAAATATGGGGATTCCGAAAGAAAAAGTGCCACCTTCCCCTTCAATATGTTTGGGATCAGCAGAACTTGCCGTCACAGAAATGACAGGAGCGTACACCTCCTTTGCAAACAATGGGACAAGTACAAAACCTATTTTTCTCACAAAGATTGTAGATAAATATGATCGAGTAATTTATACAGAATACCCTGATAATAAACCTGCACTAGAGCCAAGAGTCAATTATGTAATGATTCAAATGTTAAAGAAAGTAATGCATCAAGGTCTTCCTGGATTTGATAAGATAAAAAGTGAAATTGGAGGAAAAACAGGAACAACCAATAGCTCCGTAGATGGATGGTTTATGGGATTGACCCCTAGATTGGTTTGTGGGACATGGGTTGGTGGAGAAGAGCAATGGATTAGATTCAAATCACTTAGGCATGGTAGTGGCGCAAAAATGGCACGCCCCATTTTTGCAAAATTATTGCAAAGTCTAGAAGATGATGAAGAATTGAAATTTGATACTAAAGTAAGATTCCCTATTCCCAAAGGAGATATTGGTATAGAATTGGATTGTGAAATCTATCAACAAGAAAATGGGGATACTGATTTTGATGAAACCATAGAAGGAATGGATCCAGATCAATTTGGAGATGAGATTGAGCAAGATTCAACAGATCAAGAAACTAGTGATGAGGAAGACGACTTTGGAGAAGAATTATAGAAAATATACAAATAATTACACATGTCAAATTTTTTAATTTGATAAATTTTCTGCATTTTTGCACTTTTTAGGAATTACGAAGAAATAAATGTTCCGAATTAGTTTAGGAACGGTGACAAAATAAATATAGATTTATTTTTTCACAGTTCCTTATTGAATCACTAGACACAAAACACATAAACCATGCAATTTATCACAAAAATTATTTTTTTTCTACTCTTGAGTCAAATTGCAATTGCAAATTCGTTAAATTTTACGGATCCAAATACTCCAATAGATGAACTTTCTGATTCAGAGATTCAATTCAGATTAAATAATTTGAATCTTTGTGTTCAATCCAAATACAATTCTACCGTAAAAAGTTATTTAAAAACCTATACCGTTAAAGATCGCCAAAAAGCATCTGCAATTTTAGGTCGAATAGTTACCTATTTTCCAATGTTTGAAAAATATTTGGAAGAAAGAAATATGCCTAAAGATTTAAAATATCTAGCAGTAGTAGAATCAGCCTTGATACCATTTGCAGAATCTAGGTCAAGTGCCAAAGGCTTATGGCAATTTATGGCTCCAACGGCAAGAGAATATAATCTGAATATAAATAGTTTAGTCGATGAACGATTAGACCCAAACAAAGCAACTCAATCCGCTTTAGAATATCTTTCCGTTTTACATAGCAAATTTGGAAACTGGGATCTAGCATTGGCTGCATATAATGGTGGTCCGGGAAGAGTGCGCAAGGCTATTCGTAAAGGAAAAAGCCATGATTATTGGAAAATAAAGAAGTATTTACCTAGGGAAACGAGAAATTATGTTTCAGCTTTCATAGCCGCTAGTTATTTAGTAAATTACTATTATTATCATGATCTACAGCCTACTTATCCAGATATGGACATGCAAGTTATTGAAAGTATAAAAGTATATCATGAAATGACTTTCACACAAATTTCTGCGATTACGGGTGTACCTATTTATACATTGCAGGCATTAAATCCTTCATACAAGCAAAATAAAATTCCCCGAAGTTATGTTGGGAATTATCTAATCATCCCAAAACGTGCTACAGATATTTTAAGCAAATATGTCAATAATCCTGACTGTGAATATTTATTAAGTCATGTATCCTTATACGATGGTATGTTTAGAGGGTATAATCCAATGAATTTCTTTACAAAATCAGAATATACTGTACAATCTGGTGATGATATCTATAAATTATCAAAACTTTTTGATTGCAATATTTACAATATCCGTGCTTGGAATAACTTACCAACCAATCAAATTAGTATTGGACAAAAATTAGTCATATTTCAGCCTGTTGGTTCAAATAATACCACATCCGTAATTGCAAGTGTTGGGGTTTCAATACCACAGCAGGAAGTAAAAAAGGTAGTCATTGATAAATACAAAGATATTCACATGAAACTAAAGATTTTGGATAAAATCTATGATTCCAATTTTGAGTATTATACAATGAAAAATTCAGATTCCATCAGAGATGTCCTACGTAAGTATCCAAAAACGACTTTAAGAACATTAATGAAGGATAATGATTTTACTCTTTTTAAATTACCAAATCCTGGTGATCGGTTAAAAATTCGTAAATAAGAGTTAGTCTTCAATTTCTATTGTATTAATTTCTACTACAGATTGTAATGTTTTATGCATAGGACACTTTTTTATAGTAACATAACGCTATAAACTCGATTTGTACAACAAAAAAGTGATACCAAATTGATATCACTTTTAAAATTAACCTAAACTTTTCTTTCAAAAATTTAGAAATTGAAAATTCAGAATAAATAAATATTCTCAATTATCCAATTTCGATTTTTCTTGGTGGCAATTCTTTTGACTCCTCCTTCTTTGCTAAATTAATGATCAAGATTCCATTCTTGAAATTTGCTTTTACTTTAGATAAATTTACAGAATCTGGAATCTGAAATGAACGATTAAATTTACTCAAATCAAACTCTTTTCTCAAATAAGTCTCTCCTTCTTTTTCAACAAAATCTCTTTCCCCACTTATCTTTAATTGAGCATTTTCTAGTTGTACATTAATTTCTTTTTTGCTCCACCCTGGAATAATCATTTCAATTCTAAAGTCATCTTTCGTTTCAATGATATTTACTAACGGAGTAAATGTGTTTACATTGTCCTGTTCAGTAATTGTAGGTTTACCATGTGCCAATTCATTTAGAATAGCTGCAACTGGGAAAAATCCTGTTTGACTTAATCTAGGTGATCTTCTGACGTAATTCATAATTATATATTTTGGTTTATTAATTTAATTTAATAACTTTCATCTAAGCAGGTGGTAATATGTTCACCTACTTAATCTTTATCAAATGCTATTCCATTGCTATTTTTCTGCCATTTTGAATATTTTTAATGGAAAACATAGACATTTTGTCCTAATTAAACAAAAAGGCATGACAAAAAGTCAGTCCAAAAATAATGTTAGCCCTAAAATATGATTTTTTTCATATTAACTACTAATTACAATCATATTGACATATGACTCTAGTCAACTCATTTGTAATCTATATTTTATAGATTTGGATTTTTAAATATATTCTAAAAATCTAAAAAATTTAGCATGAAAAAACACATCATTATTTTTGAAGCACGAGGAGGATCTGATAAAGGAACCTATGGATTTAGAAAAGATTCTAAACCCATAATTGATTCTCTTCAAAGCAGAGGGTGGACAGCTGAAATTATTTTTTATACCGATGAAGATAGAGGAGAAATTTACCGTTATACCGTAAATAAAGCGGATGCTTATATTAGTCGTGTAAATCCAGGAAACTTACCAAATGAAGTAGGTTATTTTCAAATGTTAAAAGAGTTGGTTAACAATGGAGTTGAAGGATTGCCACATCCAGATGCAATGATTGCTTATGGTGCTAAAAATTCTGTTGAACGACTCAAAGGCACTAGTTTAGTTCCTGAAGATGTTTACACATATTATGAATATGAAACCATGAAAGAGATGCTGCCCAAAACATTAAAAAATGGGGTTCGGGTCATAAAGCAAAATCGTGGTTCAGCTGGAGAAGGCATTTGGAGAGTTGAAGTCCTAAATGCAGATAAATACAAAGGAAAAATTCCTTTAGACGCGAAACTTAAACTTACAGAAGCCAAGGACAATCATACAGAAGAAAAATCATTACTAGAATTTCTAGAATTTTGTATCCAATATCTAGAAGGGGAAAATGGAATGATATTAGACATGCCTTTTTTAGAAAGAATTGTAGAAGGTGAAATTCGTGTATTAATGCTAAGAAATAAAGTAGTTAATATCGTTCATAAAAAGCCAGCAGATACAAAAGATGCTTTCTCTGCAACTCTTTTTTCTGGGGCAAAATATCGCTATGACACACCTGAAATGTGGCCTGAATTAGTGGAATTGGTTGTGAAATCGCTACCACTTATTCAACAACGTTTAGGAAACTATGATTTACCATTAATTTGGACTGCTGATTTCATTCTTGATACTGATAAAAAAACAAAGAAAGATATTTATATATTAGGTGAAATCAATGCGTCATGCGTGGGATTTACAACATTTTTAGAATTAAGCGAAAATATTGCTGATGAAGTATTGGCTTTATTAGATGCAGAAGCTGTTGTAAATGATAAATGGGCAGCTTTTAATAAATAGAACTTTAGGAACTGTGAAAAAATAAATGTTCATTTTTAACTAATTCTTTTACCCCTATTTGGTAGTTTGAAAAATGTCACTTATCTAGATAAACTCCTATTTCAAACTCCAAATTATGGATAAATATGGATAAAATAAAAACTTAAATTCTGAACATTTATTTCTACACAACTCCTTAATTATAAAAACATGCAATTTTAATTATATGGGTTATTTAGGTTATCAATTGATACCTAAATAGCCCATAAATTTTAACCTATATTTTAATTCTTAATTCCCTGTTTCCAAAATTTTAATTTCAACACGTTGATTCTTTGCTCTACCACTAGATGTATTATTAGAAGCAATTGGCTTACGCTTACCATAACCTTTATAGAAAACTCTATTTCCTTCTATTCCTTTACTAATCAAATATTTAGCAACAGATTTCGCTCTAGCGGTTGACAAACGATCACAATATTCATCTTTAGGGATATTATTGGTATGTCCACCAACTTCTATTTTAACCTTTGAATTTTTATGTAAAAAAGACAATAATTCATCCATCGATGACAAAGATTCTACTGTCATATCTGTACTGTCTGCTGGAAAATATAACTTATCTAATCTATAAATTTGACCTTTTCGCAATTTGCCAGAGTTTAAAGCCAGAACGGCAACTTCTTTTTTAGAAAGATTGACATTCGCTACAGCAATACACCCATTCATGTCTGTAACTGTTACAGAATGTTTTCCTTTAGTCAATTTTTTAGCTTCTTTTGTAGTAGCTCCATTGTCCCATAGATATTTATAACCTGCAGTTCCACCATAAACGGTTACGGATGCTACACCATTTCTTTTTCTTCTACTTGCAGGACTAGTTTGTACCGCAAAAGCAGAAAGTGATTTTGGTGCATTAATCGTAACGGAGCCAAGTGCTTTATGATTGGCGGCATCGGTAACGGTTACTGAATATGTTCCACTTCCAATTCCAGATGGGCTTTTTCCTTCTAATCCGTGACTCCATTCATATTTATAAGGTGGCTTTCCTCCTTGAGCAATTACATCAATACTTGCTGTTTTCTTTCCAGCACAATTCAATGCTTTACCTTGTTCCACTAATATATTCAATTTCGTTGCTGTTGCAGCAATCGCTTGTCCAGCGATATTTACGGTCATCGTGGTTGAACAACCTGAAGCATCAGAAATAGTAACTTGATGTTGTCCTGCGGAAAGGCGCTTCGCCTTTTCTTTTTTCTCTCCATTATCCCAAGCAATTTTGTATGGTTTTTCACCGCCTTCTATGTTTAATTTGGCCGTACCGTCAAGTGCGTTAGGGCTTGATTCTCTACCTTCCTTTTCCACTAGTACTTTAAGACGGTTGTCTATAATTTCAGCACTTACTTCACGTTTTTGCCCCAATGAATCAGTCACCATAACCTTGTAATAGCCTGGACCAACATTGGTAGGATTTGCTCCGATATATTCATTATCCCACTTGTACACGTAAGGTGGAACTCCACCCATAATATTTACTTGTAGCGCAGCATCATCTTTAAATCCTGAACAACTTAGAGATTTGCTAACCATCAAGCTGACAGTCATTGCAGATTCTTTATCAATTAGAAATAAACCTTGGTCAGTACCTACCCATAGAGCATTATCCTTATCCAATTTTATACAATTAATATGTTTTGCCATAAATCCATTTGATCGGTCAAAACGTTCTACTTTATTTTTAACCACATCATATCGTGTAATAATATCCGAAGCAACCCATAATTTCGCATCACTATCAAATGTCATACTTTTAATAGTACCCTTTGATAATTTTGGGTCAATATCTCCTGGATACCAACGCCCATTTTCATCAACTTTCCAAAGAATTTCTTGACCTAAAATCCAAACATCTAAACCCAAAGGTAAAACTGATAAAATTTTTGAATCATCTTCATATAATTTCCAGTGATCATCACGTCCAAACAGAACTCCTTTATCTGTACCTACCCAAACTCTTTTGTATTTATCAACCACAACAGAATTAATATGATTTGATTTTAAATCGGAATTTGATGTATTAAAGCGTTTTAATAACTTAACTTCCTTTCCAATTTTATATTTATAAAGCCCTGAGTCATCTGTTCCTACCCAAAGATGTTTTCTCTTAGCATCATAATAAGTTGTCGTGATTTTTCCTTCACCCTTAGCCTTTTCAAAGCTTTGGGCTGATGATAATTTTTCTAATTCATATTTTTGAATAACCAAGTTGGAATTCCCTCCATATTGTCTAAGCAAGGACCATTCACCTGGCGTAGATGTTTTTTTGGTAGCGTTATCAACTGAATTTATTCTATAAATTCCTTTTGAATTGGCAACCCATTTAGTATTATTTTCATCAACGAAAATATTCTGAACAGCGACATCTTGTGGTACAGCAGTTGCGTGTATCACACGCATTGGAACATTGTCATTATCTTGTGAAAAACTAAATTGTACACTCAATAGAAATAGGAGCAAAAAAATGGATTTATACATAGTTTTGGTTTTGCGTTTGAAAATTTTTTAATGGTAACGGAATTTGGAGATACCAAAGTACATAATAGTTAATGATTCTTATTACTATTTTTTAAAATTCTTAAAATTGAATGGAGATTTATACTTTTTCATATAAAAACATTATATTGTTGCAGCTTTAGAAAACTGCTATTCTATTGATATAGAGGTGTGACAGAAAAACTTGATCTAAAAACTAATTTGCATCAATGAGTAAAAACTTTAATCTATGAAAAAAATTTGTATTGAATGCCAAGAATCCTTTATAGGACGAAAAGATAAGAAATATTGTTCCGATACATGTAGAACAAGTTATAACAATAGAATTAATGCAATTTCAAATACAATGATTAAGGATATTAATCAGATTCTTAAAAAAAATAGAAAAATTTTGGAATTGCTCAATCCCGAAGGAAAAGCTAAAGTTCATAAAAAAGTTCTATTGGATAAGGGATTTAATTTATCTTACTTCACTAATATTTATACAACTAAGAAAGGCTCTATTTATTATTTTTGCTATGATTATGGGTATTTGGAAATTCAAGGGGATTATTTTTCTTTGGTCAAGCGGCAAAGTTATGTGGTGTAGAATCGTGGACGAATAATTTAATTACAAATAACGAATTGATTACTTTTACGATTCATGATTTCATTATTCAATTTATTTCAAGATGAACCACGCAAAAAAAGCAGAAATATTTATAGCTAATACGGAACGTACAGATTGGCACGACCAAGCGTTGTGGTTTATTCGTAGCAAACGGGATATTGCAATAAATAAAGTAGCAGAATGGGAACAATTGCGTGATATTGCTAGTCAAATTAAAGCGCATGTCTTAGGAAATCTAGATAACTATTTATTAGAATTTGAAAAAAATGCTCTTGCTAATGGTGTTCATATCCACTGGGCAGAAGATGGGGAAGCACATAATAAAATTGTGCACGGTATTCTTAAAAAACACAAAATTACAAAAGTTGTAAAGAGTAAATCTATGCTCACTGAAGAGTGTCATCTCAATCCTTATTTGGAATCTAATGGCATTGAAGTGATGGATACAGATTTGGGGGAACGCATTATTCAAATGAGAAATGAACCACCAAGTCACATTGTACTTCCTGCCATTCATATCAAAAAAGAAGAAGTTGGGGAATTGTTTCACGAGCAATTGAATACAGAAAAAGGAAATGCAGATCCTGATTATTTGACCAATGCAGCTCGATTACATCTTCGTGAAAAATTTCTCGTTTGCGAAGGGGCAATTACAGGTGTGAATTTTGCGGTCGCAGAAACAGGTGAAGTAGTCGTTTGTACCAATGAAGGAAATGCAGATATGGGCACGCACATCGCTCCCATACAAATACACTGTATGGGATTGGAGAAAATCATTCCTAAACGGGAACATCTGGGCGTTTTTACGAGGGTTTTGGCAAGAAGCGCTACAGGACAAGCCATCACGGTTTATACTTCTCACCATAAAAAACCAAAACCGACGGGGGAAATGCATATTGTGATTGTGGACAATGGTCGTTCGGAAAAACTAGCTCAAAAGGATTTTTATTCATCATTGAAATGTATTCGCTGTGGTGCTTGTATGAATACTTGCCCTATTTATCGACGCAGCGGAGGACATAGTTATCAATTTACAATTCCTGGACCTATTGGTTCTATTTTAGCCCCTAATACTGATTTGAAAAAACATAGTGATTTACCGTTCGCTTCTACATTATGTGGGTCATGTGAAGATGTTTGTCCTGTAAAAATTGATATTGCCCATCAGCTGTATAAATGGAGACAAGTAATTGGCAAGGAAGGTCATTTGGGTAAAATGAAGGAGAAATCAATGAAAATAACTGCTTCTATTTTAAAAAATGAGAAAAAATTTAAATTTTATACTAAAATGATGCGGTTTTCTTTAAGAAAATTACCTAAATCGATGTTTAATATTTCTCCAAATAAATGGGCAAAAAATAGAGCGATGCCACCTGCAGCTAAGGAGAGTTTTAGGGAATGGGTGAAAAAAAGTGGTGGGTGAAAAAGCAAGTCAAAATTTCTTTTTCTCTCAAATTAATATCGTTTTTGGGGAATTGTTAACTTAGAAACTGTGAAAAACTAGAAAATACAAGCCAAAATAAATATGAAAAATCAAATAATTAATAGAATAAAATCAAATAAGCCTGAAAATATTGATCTTCCGAAAATTCCAAATTTTGGAAATAATGATTCATTATTGAGCTTCATTGAAGCATCAAAAACCAGTGCCGCTACAGTTGTTCATATCGCAGAAAATCAATCTATTGAAGAAGTAATTCAAACTCATTTTTCAAATCATCAACGTATAGTAAATACGATTCCTGAAATTGACATTGAAGGAATTGAAACTAAAAACATTGCTCCACGAGATATTCATCCTTTGGATTTAGCTATTGTTCAGGGAGCATTTGGTGTGGTTGAAAACGGGGCGATTTGGGTGGATAATCAACATCTTCCCCATCGAGTCATTCCTTTTATTGCAGAACATTTGGTGATAATCCTTGATAAAAGAAATATAGTTGGGGATATGCATGATGCTTATCGAAGACTAGAAACTCATTCTGATTCTGATTTTGGGGTATTTATAGCTGGACCGTCAAAGACTGCGGACATTGAACAGTGCTTGGTCATTGGGGCGCAGGGGCCGCGAAGTTTGTTGGTGATCATTGTGTAAGTAAGTAAAAGGTAATTCTATAGGTGTCTTTATTTATTTTCACTGTTAGTACATACATAGTTCATGTTTTTTAAAATTTTAAGCCACTAAGAGCCTTCGATGGAAGTGTATTCTTTCCTTCAAGGGCAAGCTTATAAAACATGCTTTAGTCTTACAATCACCTAATTCATGAATTTCTTTTACTTCAAAATGTTCTAATAGCTTGGACGGTAATAAAAGTGAAGATAGTTCGATAACTTTTTATTTTTGCTCGTTCTAAGTTAACTATTTTAACCGAAATCCCCAACTTTTGAACTTGTGCCAAAGAAAACAGATCAGAATAGTTTATTAAATTTTTCTAGCAGATTTTTTTGTTAAAAACAGTTAAAATTTAAAAAATGATAAATTAAACATGTACTTTGTTGCAGTAAACTAATAATCATGTAATGAAGTATATCTATATTGCTATTTTCTCACTTTTTTATATTTCCGGATTTTCGCAAGATACAATCCAGCCTTTGCCGTCCAGTATTCAGAAAGATTATACCTATTCTATAAAGCTTGATCTTTTCCGTTTTTTGAAATCCATTAGTTCTGGGCAGGTGTCTTTTGAATACAGACCTATTAAAAGAATTGCTTTTGAATCAGAGCTGAATTATTACTTCTACATGAAATACCAAAATGATACCACGGTGTTTAGTAACGATCCTGCATATATTAGTCTAAATACACACAAAATTAATGGATATATTTCAGCAATTGCAAAAGTATATTTAGCATCTTCAAAAAAGTTTTACATTGGGTTCAAAGGGGTTGTTGGTACAACTAATTTTGATATTTCTAGAAGGATTTGTTCTAAGTCTGCTGAATCAACATCTGGTGATGTGTGCAGATGTTTGGAAATAGAAGAAAGAACTTTATCTTTTCAAACGCTACTTGTTGGGTATGGACCAAGAATTGGACTAGATATTGCGCTACAGAATAGAATAAGACTTGATATTTATTTAGATTATTTTTACAATTTAAGTAAACCAACAGTTGATTTTAAATCACTAGAACATGATAGTTGTGACAAAGAGTTTCATCCTTTTAGTTTAGAACAAAAAAACAGAATACCCCAAACGGATTCAATATTATCAACATTACAAAATAGCTATAAGCCAATAAATGAATTCAACCACCAACAATCACTTTCATTTAGTATAAAAATTGCCTATGTTTTCTAAAAAAATATTTTATTATTTTCTGTTCAGTTCTTTTGTGATTTTAAATCAAAGTTTTCAATGCGAAGAGAAAAATAGTACTGGTATCGTTGAATTATCAATATCCGTTGACGATGAAAATGGAAATCCTGTTCCAAATTCATTAATTGGGCTTTATATTGATGAGTGTTTGTTGGATACTTTATATACTAATCAGAATGGAAAAAGAGCATATGATTTCATAAAAGATGATCAGTTATCGAATGAATTTTCTGGATTTCTTAGTCTTAAAATTATTCCAATAAAAACTGCGGTAGATAGGGTTGTTTTAAATGGTTTAAAACAAGATGTTTCGTTGAGAACACAATCATCAAAACCATTTGTTGATATTCAACTTAGTGATTTTGATTTCGATTCTGTCAAAATTTACTCCTATGATACTCCTATGAATTTTAACGGTCATGAATTTTGCGAAAACAATATTTTAAGTGCATTACCTAAAACACTAGATTATTTTAAGTTTACTAAAAACACATCCAATAATCGCATTTTTGAAGTAATACCCAATCAGGAAAATTTAATCAGAGTGATTGGCTATAAAAATGATTCGATTCTTTTAAATGAAGAAAAGCGAATTCTGATTGAAAATCAAATCATAGAATATCAACTTATTTTGTAAATCGAATTGGGTTTAAAGAACAATGGGTCTTCCAAACTGAAAGACCCATCACCATAGAGTAACACTATTTTTTTACTGTAACTTGTAACTCTTTTTTGCTTTCCGCCACCATACTGTCAATTTCATAAGCTAAAAGTGTCAATACTTTTTTACTTAGATCTAATTCAGAAAGAATCTGTTCTTTTGAATCAATGAATTTATTCTTTACATTACTAAAAAGGTTTTGGTAATATTCAACCCCATCTTTCATGTTTGCGACAAACTTAGTCAAATATTTTTCATTTTTTCTATTCATATTCCATCTAGCCTCATCCATTTTGCCTTTTAAGTAATCCACATATAATTTCAATTCCTTTACAAACATATTCGGACGATCTGTTCTTGAAATTATATTATTTCGACCATAAATGTGTCCTATCATTTTCTCTAAAGATACTTCTTTTGAAAAATAAGCCATATTGGGACCAGGACAAACTAAAACCGCTTCTTTCTCAACCGTATTTTCTGCATTTGTAACCATCACTGCGGAAGTACCTAGACCTACACATAGACAAGCTTTATCGACTATTTTATCAAATTGTTCTTTATAAGAATTTTCATCCAAATTTAATGTCTGCAATTCTTTTATCTTTAAACGTTGATATTGGCGAGAAGCAGCACAAATTGGTTTGTCCGTAAATTCTGTATTGTATGTTAAAAATCTTCTAGGACATGGACTTCCTGGGCGGCCACTTGCAATCAACGCTTCCTTTTCTTGATCTTTCGTATTATTTCGTAAACTATTAAACGGGATTCCCAAAGGAGAAATACCACTCATGTATAAATCATCTTCTTTGGCAGCAGCCAACTTATTCATAGTATCTTGATCCACTAAAGTTGCTTCTGGAACTAATAAGAAAGGTGTTCCCCATCCCACAGAGTCTACTTTATAATGATCCAATAAAAACTCATGTTCTTCGGCAGTTCCAACGCCTCCTTGAGCTGTTATTTTTAAATCCAAGATATTCGTAGGAATAATACGACCTTTCTTTTCCAAAGCAGTTTTTAGTATTTCAAAAACTTCAATTTTAAGATCTTCTTTCTTCTCTTTAAACTCATCTAAAATAGGACCGAATAAAAAGCCATCAGTGGCAAAGGCATGACCCCCACAATTAAGCCCAGATTCTATTCGAAATTCAGAAACCCAAAGTCCTTTTTTTGCTAAAAATTTACCTTGAATAATCGCAGAACGATAATCACTTACCTTCAAGACTATTTTTTTCTTGATATGACCTGCTTCATCGGGATAAAAGCCATCAAATTCTTCAGCGTATCCATACAACCTAGGATTCATACCTGCTGAAAACACCAAAGAAGAATCTAAAACGCTATTTGCGAAGCCTCTAATTCCTGCAAAGGCATCATTATGCATAATAGGTAGTTTTTCTCCATTTTCATCATAATGCGCTTGATCTACTTTTGTCATAATATTGACATCAATACTTCCCATTGAGAAATTATCTTTCGCCCAGTTTTTTACGTCATCTAGGCTTGGAATTTTATTAAGAAAGTCAGAAAACTCCTTTTTGATTGACAATGAATCTGGTAACATGTCGAAATATTTTTTCATTTCACTTCCTGATTCCATCGTTGAAGTTTTGAGTTCTTCAAACCGCTTCACCACCAATTCATTCATTAAATTAAGATAAGCTGTAATCCTTTTAGCTCGAAAATCTTCAATTTTAGTATGTATTTCTTCGTAAGGTATTTTGAGATTTTCGCAATAGGCTTTTCTCAACTTTTCAATAAGAATATCATCTCCAATCGAGATTACTGAATCGATTCCATATTGAGCCACCTTTGCCGGTGTATCCATTGTAAATCCGAGACCCATTACAGGAATATGTATAGAGTGAACTTTGCTCATAATTATTTCTTTAATATTATATAATGTTTGTTCTTTGACAATCCTATTAGAAGAGAAAAATTCAAAAGATAAGAAGCCTTCTCATCTCGTTTTGAATTATTATTTCCCATAAAAAAGGATTTGTCTAGAACCATAAAGTTTCATGTTCATTGCTCATAAATTATAATTAGAACAAATTTAATATGCAAATAAGATATTTTCTACTATTTACGGTAGCGATTTTTCGCTAAGATAAAAAAACAAAAAAGAGCCTAAACAAACAAGCGCCCAGCACAAAGACATGTGGTGAGCACTCATTAACACGCTAATAAATTATCTAGATATCAATCAATGTTGATAATACAATCATTTTGTGCAAATGTACATCTTTTTTTTGAATTTCAAAAAAAAATGATGAAAAGCTATTTTAGGATTTATTTTTTAACTGTAAGGTTTTTTCAGGACGACATAGTTTTTTCAGGATGAGATTCTACCCCACTACAACTACAATCTCTCCCTTCACCTTATCTCTTTTCTCAAATTCGTCAATCAATTCAGAAATACTACCCGTAGCAATCTCCTCATACATTTTCGATATTTCCCGTCCAACTGCAGCAGGTCTATCTCCACAAAATTCTAATATCTGTTTAAGACATTTAATCAATCGAAATGGAGATTCATATAAAACAAAAGTATTGGGGACCGTAGCCAAATATTTTAATCGAGTTTGTCGTCCTTTTTTATGAGGTAAAAAACCTTCAAAATGGAATTTATCACATGGAATACCTGAAGCGGTAAGGGCAGGGACAAAAGCAGTAGCTCCTGGCAAAGGTACAATTTGTATTTTTTCTTGAACTGCCGACCGCACCAAAAGATAGCCTGGATCAGAAATTCCTGGAGAACCAGCATCTGTGATTAAAGCGATATTTACACCCGATTTTAATTGCTCAATAATTTGATCCAATGTATGATGTTCATTATGTGTGTGATGAGATCTCATGTTTGTCTCAATTTCATAATGCTTTAACAACTTACCAGAAGTACGAGTATCTTCTGCCAGAATTAAATCAACTTCTTTCAGAATTCGAATAGCACGCAAAGTGATATCTTCTAAATTTCCAATAGGTGTGGGGACAAGATACAACATGAATTATATTTCAGAAATAGAATATTCATAAGATTCCATAATGACATTTGCAAGTAGTTTTTTACAAGCAGTTTCTACCTTATTAGTTGCATCAATTGTATCTTTTGCATCTAAAATCATTTCCACTCGTTTGCCAATGCGAATATCATCTACATGGTCAATATCAATATGACTCATGTTTTTCTTTACTGTTTTTCCTTGTGGATCCAATAATTCTTTATGTGGCATAATATTAATAAGCGCCTTGAATTTCATACTCGTTTTTTAAATAAATTAGAGATTATTGCAAAAGTAATATATGTAAGCATAATTAATGCAATTGCAGGTCCTTTAAATAAAATAAAAAGTAAAATAGATAGTAAAAGAAAGGAAATTTTTATCTCATTGTCTTTCCATTGCAATTTTTTAAATTTTAAACTAAACATGGGAAGTTCAGAAACTAAAAGAATGGATAATACAATGGACGCAATGGTTAAAAATATTGGATTGGTCATTAATACTCTTAGTCCAAATGTATTTTCAATGTAAATAAACAAAAAGCCAACGATTAAAAAAGTATTGGACGGAGTATTTAATCCAATAAAGCTTTCGGATTGCCGAGTATCTAAATTAAATTTGGCTAATCTCAAAGCAGAAAATAGTGTGACTAAAAAACCTGTAAATCCATATAAATAAGGAGTCTCTAATAATGTTGAGCCGAATGCTGATAATGATTGACTGAAAATAGATTTATTTTCATGAAATCCAATTTGAAACAACATAAATAATATCAAACCTGGTATAAAGCCAAAGGAAACCATATCTGCAAGAGAATCTAATTCTTTCCCAATATTGGATTGGACCTTGAAAGCTCGGGCCGTTAATCCATCTCCAAAATCCATAATAGATGCCAACCCAATATATAAAATGGCTAGATTAAATTTTCCTGCAATCAACATCATTATCGCAAAGCAACCAAAAAATAAATTTAATAATGTAATAATATTGGGTATGTGTTTTTTCATGATTTTTAGTGTTTGTTCACCAAAATAGTGTTAAAGGTAAGTTATAATTCTTTATCTTTGTAGTATGCATCTAAACAATTTTGTAAATTTGTTTAAAGCGATAACGGAAAATGTCGTTAATTGTATATTCTCAATCAAAATATTACATTGAAAAAATACGTTTTCCTATTGAAAATCAGAACTATGAAAAAAATACTACTCTATATTTCCTTTATCTTTGTAACTATACTTTTTACAAATACGAACTTGTTGAGCCAAGTAGGAAACGATCTTTGTGAAACAGCGATAAAAATTCAGAATCCCAAAAATTGGTGCTCAAAAAAAGGAGAATTTACAAATGTCAATGCAACAGATTCTGGATACGGAAAAGCTACTTGTTGGAATGGTCAGATAAATGATGTTTGGATTTCATTTGTTGCCACAGCAATTGATGTAAGAATCACCGTCAATGGTAAAGCAATTGTCGCATCTGGTGGAAGCTTGGATAGACCCGAAGCTGCACTTTATTATGGAACTTGCGGTGGTACTATCGACGAATTGGAATGTACTCAAGCTTCTTCTGGTTCAAATGTTATTGAATTATATCAAGGTGGACTAATCGTCGGTGGAACTTATTATATCCGAATAGATGGATACGAAGACAATACAGGAAGTTTTCAACTTTGTATCAATAATTATAATCCACCTGCCAATGCAAGTTCTGATTGCATTGATGGATCTATATTATGTGATAAATCTTCATTTGTAGTAGAAAGTGTAACGGGAGTAGGAAGTGATACTCAAGAAATTCCATCAGGATCATGCTTTGAAGGAGGGATCGGAGGAGTTAATTTAGAATCCAATTCCGTCTGGATGAAGTGGACTTGTGATGAACCAGGATCTTTGACAATGACATTAACGCCTTCTAGTGATATTGACGATTTGGATTTTATTGTGTTTGAATTACCCAATGGAATTAATGATTGCTCTGAAAAAATAATACTGAGATGTATGGCTGCGGGGGAAAACGAATCCAATTATCCTAGTCCATGTCATGGGTCCACAGGGATGAGTTTTGATGCAGAAGATATAAGTGAGCCACCTGGTTGTGCTAATGATAACGATAATTTCATATCTCCTATCACAATGGAAAAGGGGAAAAGTTATGCTTTGATGGTCAATAATTTCACTATTGCAGATCATGGATTCAACGTAGAATGGGGCGGTTCTGGAACATTTTTGGGCCCAATAGCAAATTTCGGATTTAATCCACCAGAAATAAAATGCCTTGAAACAGTACAAATTAGTGATAGTTCATCATTTGCATTAGGAAATATAGTAAGTTGGGAATGGTATTTTGGAGAAGATGCGGATCCTCAAACAGGATCGGGACAAGGTCCCTTTGATATAACGTACAATTCCTTTGGAGTAAAGTCAGTGGTATTAACCGTAGAAAGCGACTTGGGCTGTTTAATTACAGAAGTAATTGAATACAATGTGCTAGAATGTTGTAGTCCCGATGTTGATAATTTAAGAATTAATTTAATTGAAGTAGAAGATGTAACTTGTAATGGAGATTCTTCTGGGTTGATTACTATTCAAGGTGACTTGGGAAATCCATGGTATAAATTTAGTATAGATAATGAAGTGTATCAATTTGGAACAACATTTTCTCATCTGCCAGCAGGAGATTATACAATTGATGCTTATGATCGATTGGGATGTGTCGCAGAAATTCCCGTTTCCATCGCCACACCTCCTCCATTGATTATTGATGCGGGTCCAGATATCACCGTAGATTTAGGATATGAAGCACAATTGCACTCTACACTTAGTCCTTCAGGAAGGTTCGTGGAATATACTTGGTCGCCAGATACACTTATGGAATGTAGTAGTTGTCCTAATACAGAAATTATACCTCCTGGCACTACAACGTACACAATAGATGTTGTAGATGTGGATGGCTGTGTATCTCAAGATAGAATTACCGTTTTTGTCAACGATAAGCGTCCCATACATATACCCAATGTTTTTCACCCAGATTATGATGGAGTCAATGATTATTTTACCATTTATGGAGAACGTGCCGCAGTACGGATTGTAGAATTAAGTGTTTATGACCGTTGGGGAGGATTAATATTTACAGGAAAAGATTTACCGATGGGAGTCGCTCGTGTAGGATGGGATGGAACTGTAGATGGGAAAAATGTACAACAAGGCGTATATACTTTTCACGCCACTATACTCTTTGTGGATGGTGTAGAATTACTTTATGAAGGGGATATCACAGTATTGAGATAATTTTTCTAATCTTGCAGCGAATTGATGAATAAATTGATGTTTTTCTTGATATTATTAATTACATTTGGATGCAAACCCAAAAAGGCTACTGATGTTGTTTCGGCTGATAATATTGATTTATCCATCGAAGTTGCCAAAGATGTATCTATGATCTATAGTGATTCCGCAATTGTTAAAATAAAGGTAACAGGAACAACCATGTTGACGTATATAGATCGTAATTTGCGAAGAAAAGAGTTTCCAGATGGCTTAAAAGTAGAATTTTTCAATGGGAGAAAAATAGGGAGTAAGTTGACGGCAAAATTTGCAGTTCAATATGATAATAAAAAAGAAACTATACTTCGAGATTCTGTAGTTTGGATCAGTGGAAGAGGAGAAAAGCTTGAAACGGACGAGTTGGTGTGGAGTGAAAAGACAAAAAAAGTATCTACCAATAGATTTGTGAAAATCACTACAACTACTGATGTGATTTATGGCTATGGATTTGAAGCAGAACAAGATTTTACTAAATGGAAAATTTTAGCCCCGCAAGGAGATTTGAATGTACAAAATTTTAATACAAAACAACCGACTAAAAAATAAATGCTAACATTTACGATTATTCTTTTTTTAATGTTTTCTGCACTTTTCTCTGGAACGGAAATTGCGTTTGTGTCCACCAATAAAATTTGGATAAAATTATTAAAAGACAATAAAGGCAAAAGGGCGAAAATTATCTCAAAATTTTATCAAAATCCAGGTGCGTTCTTAAGCACAATGCTCGTTGGAAATAATATTGCATTGGTTGTCTTTACTGCGTTAATAAGTGCTCCATTAGATAACTTTATTTTGGAATATTTCAATATTCAAACAGAACTGTTCTCATCTATAACCAAAACACTTCTCATCACACTAATTGTATTAATTTTTGGAGAATTTTTTCCAAAATCTATATTTAAAGCTAGGGCAAAAGATATGCTTTTTATTTTAGCCTATCCACTACGTTTTTTGGAATTACTGCTATATGCTCCGGCCATGTTTATGAATAGAGTTTCAAATTTTATTTTAAAACATGTTTTGAAACAGCCCATAGAACAAGATGATATGTCTATTTCTAAATTAGATTTAGAACATTTTATAGAATCAACCAATATTAGTGATTACGAAGATGATGTAGATACAGAAATTTTTAAAAATGTATTACATCTTGGAGACGTACGAATTAGAAAATGTATGGTTCCCAGACCAGAAATTGAATCTATTTCCGTAAATGCAAGTAT
>CAMZLN010000065.1 GCA_947311465.1 uncultured Saprospiraceae bacterium | reverse complement strand
TTAAACTTGTTCAATATTATTTTGTAAATATTTTTACATTATCACTGTATTTTGCTGTTTCTAAAAGTTTTTGCCTTTTATTTTCCAGCAGTACTCTTCTTCTATTTTTTAAAATAATTTTACTTGCCTTTTTTTCTACGAAATCTAATGGAGCCGTTGAATTATTGGAAACCCAATCTAGTAATTTAAATAGATAGATATATGTCTTGTCTTGTGTCCTAAAATACTTAATGTTCTGAATATTATTCAAACTATTATTGGGTAATATCCTTTTTAATTCAGTTAATTGATACCATTTATCTTCTGTTAAATTATAATTTTCAGCATACTTGTTGCAATAATCAGTCAACATTAAATTACTTTCTGCATCATCATTCTGCCACAATTTCTCCATTTGTTCCAAATCGGATGCAATTAAAGGTATTTTCATGAAATTGCATCTTAAAATTGGACTTTTCAGTTGATAAAGTTGTTTATTTTTTTTATAAAATGAAATTAACTCTGTTTTTGAGATGGATGTATCCAATTCTGTTTTACAAACTTCTTTTTCATATTCATGAATCAATAATCCCGAGCGATAGTTCTTTACTAATTTATCAATTTGTCGAGTGTCATTCAGATGCTTCTCTGCCTCGTGTAGTATCAAGGATTCTTGAACCCATTTTTCTACATAAAATTGAACAAATATTATACTATCTTTCTCTGATTTATTCTCAAATTCAAGTCCACTCAAATCTGAGAGATACAACTTTTTATTGTACACTTCTGCCAGAAGTATATCATCTTTTTTTACAGGTGTTTCATAGGTGCAACTATTCAGGGTTGCTGCACTTAGAAAAATAAAAAACCAATTTTTCATGATTTAGTGGTTATCTAGTGACAAATGGAAATGAACTTTAACGCTCATTTCCATCCTTCACTTCTAATTGTATAGAGTCAATAGTTTTCCAAAAAGTTGGTTGACTATTAATTATTTTTTGATTAAACTTTTAAGTACGTCTTCGTTCACTTCTATTTTATGCTCGTTCTGTAATTTTAAAATCCACTCTTTTTCTAAATATTCTTGATAATCTGCAATGATATAACCACGGGCTTCATTTAAGGTTTTGCGAACGGGTGGGATTATTTTCTCAACTTTATAAAAGCGTTTGGTCTTTTTCTTATCAAAAACGTCTGAAAGTGTATTGGGCTTCCAAGGTAATTTGTCAATATCTTTATTTTTCCCTTTCTCGTACGTATTTCTATCTACTGTAAGTATTTTCTTCTTCTTATTCATCTTTTTCAAAATCTTGGAAGTAGACTTTTTCTTAGCCCATTTTCTTAATTTTGGCAACAGTTTGGCATTCTTTTCTGGAATAATAAAAGTGGTAACTTCTGCTCTTTCCATCCATTTGTATTTGTCTGGGTTTACTTGGGTATTGTAGAAGTTTACTATTCCTGCACTATCTTGTGAGGCTTTGTCCCAAACTTCTTTTTTAGTAGCTTCAAAAAGTAAAATCCCTTCTTCATATTCTCTCATCAATGATTTGAATTCTGGATATTTTTTATCCAATTGTCTTTCTTCATAAGCAAGACATGTTTGACGAACAAAATCATTGTATAAACTTTTTACTACAGGACTAATATTTCCATCCTTTCCCATTCGCATTCTTTTTCTTGATGCTTTTGCTGCGAATTTTTCAAAATTGGCTACGATATAATTTTCTCCACCTAATGAGAAAAGTACCTTAGGATTTGGCTCTTCTGATGGTTTCCATTTGTAAGTTAAATAATCTTCATCCAAACTTCTTATGTATGCATTCAATGCTTTTGAAGATTCTTGGAACTTGCCATCTGACTTTATCTTCGTAATCATTGCATTTTTAGCTTTCTCAAATCGGCTGTCTCTCTTGATGATTGCACCCAATTTGTTCTTAGCTAATTTATAAGGTAATTTTTCTTGCTTTTTGATTCTCTTGATGATATGCCATCCCGCTGCAGAATGTACTGGCTTAGAATAATCTCCATCATGTGTTAAAGAAAATGCAGCATTCTCAAATACTTTTTCATATTGGTTAATTCCAAAAAATCCTAGATCACCACCTTTGTTCGCTGTCTTTTTGTCTTCTGACATCTCCTTTGCAGTCATATCCCATGATTGACCTTTTTGGATTTTAGCATATATGGTTTGAATTTTCGTTTTAGCAACATTTGGATTTTTCTTATCATTGGCAATAAAAATATGTGCAATTTGCATCTTTCCACGTGCCTTTCTTTTGTCGGTTACTTTGACAATGTGAAATCCGATTTTCGTTTTAAAAATATTGGATACTTTCCCTACGGGTGTATTATAGGCTGCGTTTTCCAATTCATAAAATCCATTGGGCAACATTGAAGTGATATAACCAATATCTCCACCATTTACGGCAGAATTTTTATCTTCTGAAAACTTCTTGGCTGCTTCTTTAAACGATAATCCTTGATCAATCTTTTTCTTTACATCGTTCATTTTTTTCTTGATCCCTAGAGTTTCTTTGATGGATCCACTTTTTGGATTTGCCATAAAGATATGAGAAACTTTCACATCCCAATCTTGTCGATCATATACTTCTTTGATCAAAGCCTCTGTTACGTTTCTATCAATTAAATAGGAATTAGCCAATTGACGTCTATATCCTTCCAATTCTTTTTTCAAAGCAGGAATTGTATCCAAATGCATTTCTTTAGCTCGGGCTACTTTCAGCTTGAATTTTTTATACAAATCCAAATATTCATTGATGGATGCAGCCGAATAAGTCGCCTTATCTCCATTGGTTTTTTTATAAATATAGTCAAATTCTGAAACGTGAATTGGATCTCCATCTACGGTAAATAAAACAGGATCATTTGATTGTGCAAAAACAGCATTAATACTAGCTATAAATAGTACTAACAAGAATGTTTTTTTCATAAGTATTGATTTTTTTTAATTAATATGTAAAAGTAAACTTTTTTTGATTGAAACAACAATAAAGAATATGGAATATGTAGATATTCATGGTATTAATGATTGTAAATGTCAAACATCTTGCAAAACGTTATTTTGTTGGCTGATATTGTGATGGGATTTTTATCATGAGCGTATTATTATTTGTTTTGTGATAAACAACGCTTCATACAAGTCAAGATTGCTCCTAATCTGTCAAGCACTCAACCTTAATCATGCACATATACCCGCTTCACCCGCTGCGGCACCCCCGTCAAAATCTCATAAGTAATCGTCTCCAACGCAATCGCTAAAGTCTGAATAGGTGGATACTTTCCGAAAACAACAACTTCGTCCCCAATATGAACATTTTCAACATCCGTAATATCAATCAAAGTGATGTCCATGCTTATATTTCCAACTGTCGGTACCAATTGGTTGTTGACCAAAAGTTGATAGTTTCCATTGCCTGCTTTTCTTGGGAGTCCATCAGCATATCCTAAGGCAACTGCGGCTATTTTGCTCGGACGAGTAATCAATCCATTGCGAGAATAGCCCACGGTTTCCCCCACTTTTCTAGGTTTGATTTGAGAAATATAAGATTTTAAAGTCACACAAGGAATCAATTTTTTCATAATACTGATATTGGAATCTATGCCATACAAACCTGTTCCTAAGCGTACCATGTCCAATTGGTATTGCGGAAAGCGAATAATTCCAGCGGTATTCAAAATATGTCGGATGGGTTTGTATGGAAGCATTAATTCTATTTGTTGTACCATTTTCAAATAAACATCAAATTGCGATTGAGTAAAATCGTCTTCTTTTTTAGCTTCGCTAGATGCCAAATGAGAAAAAATACTTTTGACTTGGATATCATTTTTATATTTTCGTAAGATGGCGACCAGTTTTGGAATTTCATAAGGTTCAAATCCCATTCGATGCATTCCAGAATCCAATTTGAGATGAAAATGCGCTTTTTGACCTGCTTTTTTGCAAAAATAAATAAAAGATTGAAGCAATTCAAAACTATAAATTTCAGGTTCTAAATCATATTGAATGAAATCTTGATATGCCGCTTGTTCAGGATTGAGTACTAAAATAGGAGTGGTAATTCCTGCATTTCGCAATTCAATTCCTTCGTCCGCATACGCTACACCTAGATAATCCACTTTTTTGTATTCCAAAAATTTTGCAATTTCCACGCTTCCACTTCCGTAGGCAGATGCCTTGACCATAGCCATGATTTTGGTCGATTTTTTCAATAATTCAGAGAATGCCAAATAATTTTTTTCAAGGGCTTTCATATTGATTTCCAAAACAGTTTTATGCAATTTTTGAGTCAATTGAGTGGTGATTTTCTCAAATTGAAAGGCTCTTGCTCCCTTGATGAGTATAGCGGCATCTTTGAGTTGTAATCCAAATTTAGCATCCAAAAAGATTTGAGTTGTGTCATAGAAATTGGCATTTATATCCGAAGGAAGATGCTTTTTGATTTTTAAAATCTGTTTTCCAATACCAATAAAAATCTGTATCTTATGTTTTTGAATCAATTTCGAAATTTGTAAAAACAAATCATCATCTTTCATACTCGTTTGAAAAATATCTGATAAAATGACGACTTTTTTCAAATGATTGGTCTGTTGGTCCAAGAAATTTAATGCCAAATGCAAAGAAGTCAAATCTATACTATAACTGTCATTGATAATCTTACAATTGTTAAATCTACCCATCAATTCCAATCGCATGGCAACAGGTGTCAATCGATTCATTTTTGATACAATAT
>CAMZLN010000064.1 GCA_947311465.1 uncultured Saprospiraceae bacterium | reverse complement strand
AGAGTATTCGGAAACGTAAGTCTGATGAAATTCATTTCGTCAAAGATGTCAGATGAAATTCATTTCGTCAAAGATGTCTAATGAAATTCATTTCATCAAAGATGTCTGATAAAATTCATTTCGTTAAAGATGTCTGATGAAATTCATTTCGTCAAAGATGTCTGATGAAATTCATTTCGTCATTGTTTGTATCCCCAAGTATTTTTTAAGATTTAACGGACTGAAGTCCATTTTCCACTAATTGCCGTTGTTTTTTGATTAATTGCAATGCTTTCAAATAATCAGGATCTTCTGGCAATAAAGTTTGATAAAACGCTCTATCTCCATAAAGGTATTTTGCTATATTCGCTTTTATAGAACTTTTGAAATACGCTTGAATTTCAGGGCTAATTTCAGTAGGAATATCCACCTTATTCTTTTTCAAGAAACTATAAAATCGTAATAAATCTGATTCCGAGAGATTGAAGTTTTTGATAAATCCAAGCGTATCATTTTTCCAACTAGCAGCCAATCGATCTGCATTATACAAAGCGAAATTTCTAGGATAACTATTAGCCGCTAGGATAAATTTATTCGTATAAATTGTATCCATTGAAATAAAATAATCAGGAGTGATACCTCCACCACCATGTACTTCACGACCCTTAAATGTGAAATATTTAGTCGTATCACCAATATTCATTTTTGTTGAATCCGTCAGTTCGCCTGATGATATCCTATCCAAATAATCATGGTCATAGCTTTCAATTCCATTGTCGTATTTTCGTTGGATACATCTACCAGAAGGGATAAAATATTTTGCAACTGTTAGTCTTAAAGCAGAACCATCACTTAATTGATATTGCTCTTGAACGAGTCCTTTTCCAAAAGATCTTCGCCCAACGATAGTTCCTCTATCCAAATCTTGAAGAGCTCCAGCTAATATTTCACTTGCGGAAGCTGAATTTTCATCAATAAGTACAACTATTTCTCCAAAATCAAAGAATGATTTCCCTGTTGTGCGATATTCACTTTTTCTAACTGCCGCACCTTCAGTATAGACTAATAATTTATCTTTCTCTACAAAAAACTGATTCAAAATTTTAGTAGCTTCCTGTAAATACCCACCTGGATTATTACGAAGATCGATAATAAGATTTTTTAACCCCTTATTCATCGATAAATCTTCAATAATTTTCATAAATTCCTTATAGGTAGTCTCACTAAATTTTGAAATTTTAAAATAAGCGGTATTATCATCAATCATATACCCAACATCTATGCTTGAATCTGAAATCCTACCTCTGATTAAAGAAAAGGGCAGTAATTCAGGAGAATTTTTCCGTTTAATTGTTATTTTGACTGTTGTTCCTGCGGAGCCTTTTAATTTACTAATGGCATCTTTAATCTCATCAGTTCCAGCAACATTTTCATCTTCTATTTCTATAATTCGATCACCACGTAAGATTCCAGCAGATTCAGCGGGACCATTTTCAAGAGGTTTGAGAACAAATATTGTATCATCTAAAATTGTATACTGAATCCCTATTCCGTCAAAATTACCTTGAAGTTGCTCATTAATTCCCACTAAATCTTCTTTTGATATATAGGATGAATGCGGATCAAGTTGATTGAGAATATTATCAATTGCAGTTTTAGTCAATTGGTCTCTATCCACTTCATTTACATATTTGGCCTCTATATATCGTATAATTTCTTCAATAGTACCTTGTCCCATATTGGAACTATTATCAAATTGGTAAACCGTAGTTTTATCCTTTTTAGCAATATTAAATCCCAATAAGATTCCACCAACGGCAACTAAAGCCATTATTATTGGAAACCATATTGTACGTTTTGATTGTAATTTCTCTGTGTTTGGCATATATAATTTTCTTTGGAAGTATCAAAAATCTATGACTTCCGTATAATTTTCTACAAAAGTATACTTTTCATTATCAAATTAGAAAAATATCAGTAAAACTTATTAGTTTACTTGAAAAAGTAGGTACTTTGGCTTATTATTTTTTATTCAATAGCATATCTTTGATGAGAACTATTGGATAAATAAATCCATTTTAAAAAATAAATCCATATGGTTGATGATTTGGATAAAAAGATTTTACAACATTTAATGTCCGATACAAGTATCTCTTATGCTGATCTGGGTAAATTACTTTTCGTTTCAGGTGGGACAATCCATGTAAGAATTAAAAAACTACGAGAACAAGGTATTATTATCGCTGAAAAAATTGAAGTTGATTATGCAAAACTGGGATATGATTTAACAGTTTTTTTGGGTATTTTTCTGGAAAAGAGTTCTTTATATAGTAACGTAATTCTTGAATTGAAAAAGATACCAGAAATAGTTGGCGCGCATTATACTACTGGAAATTATAGTATCTTTACTAAGTTGATTTGTAAAGACACAAATCATTTACGAGACGTTTTGGTTCAAAAAATACAACCTATTGTTGGCATTCAACGAACAGAAACTTTTCTATCTTTGGAAGAAAGTATTAATCGACCGCTTGCAATAGATACCGAAAAGTAAATTTGTTTCGTTTAATTTTAGAATATGGAATAATCATTGCAATCTAATAAATGTAACTACTCCCATAAATTTTATTAATCAAAGAATAATGACTACATTTAAAAGCTACATTTCGATTTTTACATTTACACTATTTTGTGTCTTTTTACAGGCAAGTACACCCATTTACAAAATAATGGTGACATCAATTAAACAAATAGAATCTGCCAATAGTGCTGTCTCAATTACTTGCAATCTCTTTAATGTAGGAAGACAATCGATTGTTTTTAATGATGAATTGACTCCAGATATGATTGACTTCAAATTTGAAGAATCATTTTCTAGAAGTAAATTATTTTGCTATAAAAAGGAAATTATCAATAAACTTTTAAATTCAAATTTAGAACTTAAAAGAGGTAAAATGATGAGAGCTATCCCACTTCAACTCGCTGCAATGGATGAATTCGTCTCAAATGGAGATGATAAAAAAAGTAAATCCAAAAAACTAAAAAAGCATAAAAAATCAAAATCAATTTTTGCTAGTTCCGAAAAATCAGAAAGAAGCAAAAAGAAGAAAAGACAAAAGAAGGATGCGATTACATTTTCGGCTGGGGAAAGTATAAAAAAATCCAAAGACAGTCATCACTTAAAAGATGTTTGTGTTGATATCGTTATTGATACAATAATTGTAAAAAAGTATTCCAAAAATTATATTACGATTGAATATACCTTGTCTAATCAAGGCAAAGCAGCTGCCAATTTATTTGGCGAGCCTTATGATGATAATGATAATCTTGCCTTAAAAGTATTTTTGGGCAGATCTGAAAATATTACCCGTGGATCTATACCATTAGGTGGAACGTTCATTGATAAGGGTATCAAACATGGTATCTTGAAAGTAGGATCAACTTATACATCTACAATGAAGTTGAGTACCAAGGATCTTACTAAATTTACACCTTATTTAATATTAAAAGTGGATCCTTTCAATGTAATGAATGAATGTCATCGCCGAAATAATGATAAAGCAATTCTCATTGATGTAAAATAGGATTTGTTTTGTAACAGACAAAATAGTCATAATAGTTGTGAATTTAGTCCTATTGTAAAAATTTTATTATCTTTCAGTTCTGTTCATAAAATTATAACTGAGATGAAATTCTTACTATTATTAATCGCTAATATTATTTTTGTAGTCATACTTTCTGCACAATCAACTGGCAATTTTGTACTTAATATTGATTTTGATAAAGATGATTATAAATTTTCTCGAAAATTGTATTATCATGTTCCAGAGAATTATGACGATGCAAAAAAGTATCCTTTGGTTGTAGGATTCCGTGGAGGACCTCATATTAATGCAGGACAATTTAGAACACAGTTAAGTTTTTTATCTGATAGTTTAAACGCAATTGTTCTTTGTCCAGAAAATGCCGATCATTTTAATAATAATGAAGGCTTGGTAAAAGAATTATTTAAATATTCTGTTGATACCACCAAATCCATGTATAATATAGATTCCGACCGAATTTATTTGACTGGTTTATCCTATGGTGGACGACATGCCGTCTATGTTGCTATGGATACTGACAATGGTGAGATTCCAAAATTACGGGGAGTAATTCCTTTTGCAACGGGAAGAAGTGGGCAAAATGTACCCAATTATGATGAAACAGAAAAATTTGCTCCAGCTTGCGTTTGCATAGGACAGTTAGATAATTCTACATTTAAAACAGTAGCCAATCAACTCCATAAAAGAATAATCGATAATAATGGAATTTCATTGCTTAATAAAATCCCAGGAGTGGGACATACGGTAGATTTCTTAACATATCCCAACGAAATGATGAAGTGTATTCGGTTTATCGAATCTCAATATACTACATCAAAGACAAATAATCTTCAAAATATTCAAATCCAAATTTTTCCTAACCCAACCAACCAAAAAGTAAATTTTAGGATTCCAGATAATATTATTCCTAAACAAATATTTTTAAATGATATCAATGGCAAATTACTACAAAATATTTCTATAAATAGTCGGGAAATTGATATTCAAAATACAATTGGTGATGTTGTTTTTCTTGTAATTGTAACAAACGAAGGTATTATTTCGAGAAAAATTATTATTTCAAAATCAATAGTCCATTAGGAAAATTTGATAAAAAAAACTATTCTGATATGCCTGCCGGCGGCTTTCTTTT
>CAMZLN010000063.1 GCA_947311465.1 uncultured Saprospiraceae bacterium | reverse complement strand
GTCTTGAAGTCTTGAAGTCCTGAAGTCTTGGTGTCTTGAAATCCTGACATCCTGAAGTCTTGAAGTCCTGAAATCCTGAAGTCCTGACATCTTGAAGTCCTGGCGTCCTGACATCCTGGCGTCCTAAAGCACCATCCCAATATGCGGAATCCCATCTTCCAAATAGCCATCCCCTACCGTTTCAAAGCCAAATTCATTGTAAAATTTTGATAAATGGCTTTGAGCGGAAATTTTAATAGTACTATCCCTACCGAAAGTTTCGTAGAACGAATGGATAGCATTTTTCATTAATAATTTACCAACGCCTTGCTTCCTTACTGAAATATGAGTCACCACCCTACCGATAGAAGGATAATTTTTATAAGTTAAACCTTTAGGAACCAATCTTGCGTACGCCACCAATTTTTCATCATGGTATCCTAATACATGCATACTAGATTCATCCTTACCATCCGCATCAAGGTACGGACAATCTTGTTCTACCACGAAGACTTCTTGACGCAGCACCATGATATGATACAATTCTGTCAAAGAGAGCCTTTCGAATTTTTTTGTATAAAAAACTACTTTCATAAATTATTTTTCAAAAACGATAATTACTCCTGCAGTATGTGAATAGTTGTTGTGAGTTTCATTGATGGTAGATATTGAAAAAACTTTGTAACCATTCATTGATTGCTCCGAAATAGATGCTTGTATATCTCTAGCCAATTGATCTCCATTGGGTTTGAATACTAATCCCATTGAAGATTTAATTAATTCCGAAGGGATAAAGACTGTTTTGTAATTATTCATATTTTTCTTTTTTATAAAGGTATAAAGATTTTGATTCCCAATAAAAAAAAATCGACTGAATATGCATTTTTGAAGATGAGCGCAAAAGTAAAGGACAGTACTATCCAATATTCTCACATCTGTCACATACACTTGATTACTTTCCCGCCAAAAGACGACAAAAAATCATCTAATCAGTAGGAAAAACAGTTTTTTTGATTATATTTATTCACCGAAGCAGTTTACAACTTCAAAAATTTAATATTATGGCATTATTCAGCATGTTTAAAAAGGTTACGAACCAAAGGTATAAGTACTATCCAAGATATTGGGATCCTGAAAAAGAAAAAAGAGCAGAAACTGTAAGACTCTTGACAGGAGATACTTCTAAAGATATTGGAGATATGCAAGCTCGGGTAGCAAGAGGGTTGCAACGTGGAAGAAGAGGGGCGAGTTCATCAAATCAAGCCCGAAAAACTAATTTGTTGCTTTTAGGAGTAATTATAGGCTTACTTGCATTGTGTTATTTCGTACTTGTTGTATATTTGCCACAGATAGTCGCTTCTGTTGAAGAAATCTCAAATTAATTAGATAAGACAAGCAACATTTTACAAATTTTGGTTGTTTAATCATCGCACTAAATATACACTTTTATGGCTGATATCATTCAGCTTTTACCAGATTCAATTGCCAATCAAATTGCGGCAGGAGAAGTTGTTCAACGACCAGCTTCTGCGGTGAAAGAATTATTGGAAAACGCAATTGATGCAGGTAGTACTGAAATCAAATTGTTTCTTAAAGATGCAGGAAAGACATTGATCCAAGTGATTGATAATGGGTGCGGTATGTCTGATACGGATGCTCGGATGAGTTTTGAACGACATGCGACTTCAAAGATTCGGACTACAAATGATCTGTTTGCAATTCGCACCATGGGTTTTCGTGGAGAGGCATTGGCTTCCATTGCCGCTATCGCTCATGTTGAATTAAAAACTAGGCGTCAAATTGATGAATTGGGAACAAAAATAGTCATGGAAGGTTCCAAAGTATTGAGTCAAGAGCCTTGTCAAGCCCCATCTGGAACAAGTATTCAAATCAAAAATCTATTTTATAATATACCAGCACGTCGAAAGTTTTTAAAATCTAATGCAGTAGAGATGCGCCATATTGTAGAAGAATTTCAAAGGATTGCCTTGGCAAATCCAGATATTTTCTTTGCAATGCATCATAATAATTCAGAAGTTTTTCATCTGCCAAAAGGGAATATTCGACAGAGAATCGTCAATGTGTTTGGGAAATATAGCAATAAGAAATTGGTTCCTATTGAGGAGCATACAGATGTGATTGGTTTGAAAGGATTCATTGGAAAACCAGAATACAGTAAAAAAACTCGGGGAGAGCAATATTTCTTTGTGAATAATCGGTTTATAAAAAGCCCCTATTTACACCATGCAATAATGGCGGCTTATGATGATTTGGTACAGTCTGATACGTATCCTTTGTATGTAGTGTTTTTGGAGATTGATCCAGAAAAGATAGATATTAATGTGCATCCAACCAAGCAAGAAATCAAGTTTGATGATGAAAAATTGATTTACAATTATTTGAAAGTTACCATTAAACATGCCTTAGGTCAATATAGTATTACACCATCTTTAGATTTTGAACGAGAAGGGGGAATGACACCTTACAGTACAGAGGCAAATTCACCTATGAATCGTTTAAATATCGATAAACCACAATCGACAAATTCAGGAAAAATAGATTTAGGTGATAAAGGTGAAAAACAACGAAAAAAGAATAATTTACAAAATTGGCAGCAACTATATCAAGGATTGCAAAAAATGCAGTCTGAGTCAGTTGATGAATCAAATGATGACATAGAAACAACCGATAATACAGTTACAATAAATAGTAAATGGAGTGAAAATAACCCTATTGATGATAAATCAAAAACTTTTTCACAAGAGATAAGAGCCGCCTACCAAGTACATAGCACGTACATCATAAATCAAATAAAATCTGGTTTTTTAGTGATTGATCAACAATCTGCCCATGAGCGGATTTTGTATGAACAATATTTAGAGTCACTCCATAAAAAGCAAACTTTAACTCAAAAGGAATTATTTCCTATTGAAGTAAGTATCAATAAAGATGATATTGATATTTTTAAGGAGATGAAACCGCAGATTGAAAAAATGGGATTTGAAATTATCATTAAAAATGATAGTCAGATTGAAGTGCATGGAATACCAGCAGATATTTCAAACGAATTTGATATAAAAGGATCTATAGAATCACTCTTAGAACAATATAAAATGAATATTGATTTAGATTTGAATATCAATGAAACGATTGCAATGTCTTTGGCAAAAAGTACCTGTATCAAACATGGCAAAAAAATGAGTGAATTGGAAATGAAAACACTCATTGATCAACTTTTTGCTTGCGAAATGCCATACAAAAGCCCATCTGGTCGAAATTGTTTCATAACTATAGAACTTGATGAGCTCCACCAACGTTTTAGCAATTAATCGTATATTGCGAATTAATCATATATTCTTAAAATGAAGAACCTTACCGAAGTAGTAAAAACCTTGCTGATTATAAATGTAATCATGTTTTTTGGTACCAATATGTTGTCTGATGAAATGAAATACAGTTTGATGTTGTATTTTCCAACATCTCAATTTTTTCAACCATTCCAATTGGTCACCCACATGTTTATGCATGGATCGATGGGGCATTTGTTTTTTAATATGTTTGCCTTGTGTATGTTTGGCCCTCCATTGGAAGCGTTATGGGGACCTAAGAAATTTTTATTCTATTATTTATTTACGGGATTTGGTGCTTTGGCACTGCATTTGGGAGTAACTTATTTGGAATTGCAAAGTGGATCTATTCCTGCAAGCGCCGTTAATATTCCAATGCTAGGAGCATCAGGAGCAGTCTTTGGATTGTTGGCAGGATTTGGGATGAAGTATCCAAATACGGTTTTGCAATTATTACTACCGCCAATACCTATAAAAGCTAAATATTTTGTATTGATTTATGCAGGTTTGGAATTGTTTTTGGGATTAAGTGGTGTACAGCCTGGAGTTGCGCATTTTGCACATCTAGGTGGAGCGTTATTTGGGTATTTAATAATTCAGTATTGGATAAAGACAGGGAAGTAGATGAGATGATGATTTAGAATTGCCAAGCAATTTTTAGATGATCGATAAATCTGTTGAAAAATCCAATTCAGAAATATAGTGGAGTATTATTTTAGAGTCTTCAAAGAGTAACAAGATATCAGAATCAGCGTAATAAACTGAGTTAGAATCAATATAAAAAAAATGTTTAGTAGCCTTTGGCAAGATATTAAAAGAGAATATGAAAATGGGAATATGATTACAAGGATAATCCTTGTGAATATTGCCGTATTTGTAGCTATTAATATGGTCCATTTATTCTTCCCAAATTTTGGTGGTAAAATCAATGAAAGTTATATTACTATTAGAAACTTGTTTTGCATGTCGTCCAGTTGGATGTATGTATTAACGCACCCTTGGGTAATCATTACCAATATGTTTTTACATGAGGGGTTCATGCATATTTTATGGAATATGCTCTTTTTGTATTGGTTTGGACGAATTGTAGGAGATTTAATTGGAAATCAAAGGGTTTTACCTATTTATCTACTAGGAGGATTAGTTGGAGCGCTTACCTTTTTTCTATCCATCAATATTTTGGGTTACGGTGGTCCAGGAATTCATTTCGCACTCGGGGCTTCTGGAGCTGTAATGGCAATTGTTGCTGCTGCAGGAACGATTTCTCCAGATTACAATATGCGATTGTTATTGATTGGAGATGTGAAACTCAAATATGTAGTTGCTGTTTTAGTATTTTTAGATGTGATAGCAACATCAAAGAATGTCAATACAGGTGGCGCATTTGCACATTTAGGTGGCGCAGGATTTGGCTACTTTTTTGTCACACAGCTGCGGAATGGTACAGATTATTCAGAACCTGTGAATCGTTTTTTTGAATGGGTCAGTAATTTATTTCAACCTAAAAAAGTAAAATCGAAAATGCGAGTGAGTTATAAAAATCCAAATTTAAAACAACAAGCAGGAAGTGATACCGATACAGTTTCGCATCAAGAAAAGTTAGATTCTATTTTAGATAAAATCCGTAAAAATGGATTAGAACATTTATCTGAAGAAGAAAAAGAGTTTTTATACAACGCTAGTAAAAAATAATTACTTTTGTACTCCAATAAAGTAATTTATCATTACCATTTAAAAAGTTCAATAAAGAAAGAGAAGAAAAATGACTGAACTGAAATTATACAATAGTCTTACCAAGCAAAAAGAAGTTTTCAAACCGATCAAAGAAGGATATATTGGAATGTATGTCTGTGGACCAACCGTTTACAGCGATGTACATTTAGGAAATGTGAGAACGTTTACTAGTTTTGATATTATCTATCGGTATTTGATGTTTAAAGGATATAAAGTTCGATATGTAAGAAATATTACGGATGTTGGACACTTACTTGATGATGGTGAAGATCGGATGCTAAAAGGGGCAAGATTGGAACAATTGGAACCCATGGAAATTGCTCAAAAATACAGTAATGGTTTTCATGAAATCATGCGTCAATTCAATACACTACGTCCAAGTATTGAGCCACGAGCAACAGGGCACATTATCGAACAGATAGAAATGGTACAAGCCATTTGGGATAAAGGTTACGCTTACGAATCCAATGGCTCTGTATATTTCGATACCATTAAGTTTGCAAAAGACCATGATTATGGAAAATTGTCAGGTCGCATCATTGAAGATTTATTGACAGAAACGCGTGATGATTTAAAAAATCAAAGTGAGAAAAGACATTCATCAGATTTTGCGATTTGGATGAAAGCATCCGATGATCATATTATGAAATGGAATTCTCCTTGGTCCGTAGGGTTTCCTGGATGGCATTTGGAATGTTCTGCAATGAGTACAAAATATTTAGGAGAGACATTTGATATTCACGGTGGTGGAAATGATTTAAAATTCCCGCATCATGAAAATGAAATTGCTCAAAATGTAGGATCCTGTGGACATGCACCTGCCAACTATTGGTTGCATACTAACATGTTGTTAATGCACGGACGAAAAATGTCAAAAAGTGATGGGAATACAATTTCGATTGCAGAATTGCTGACAGGAGATAGTCCCCACGTTTCAAAGGCGTATGATACCATGGTTGTGAAATTTTTCTTTTTACAAAGCCATTATAGAAGTACCAATGATTTATCAGATGAAGCATTATTAGCTGCAGAAAAGGGATATAACCGTTTGATGGATGCCAATAAGGTTTTACAGAAAATGGAAAATACATCGGGAACTACATCTGATTTAGATAAAGAAATTAATGATTTGATAGACATGGCTTTCGCCGAAATGGATGACGATTTCAATACACCAAGGACATTGGCAAGATTATATGAATTGGTTTCAAAAATTAATGGTATCCACGATGGTCATTTATCTATGAATGATATTACTTCGGACACACTTGATCGGTTGAAAACAACGTTTACATCTTTTATAAAGGACATCTTTGGTTTTATAGAAACTACAGATTCCAATGGAAACTCAATGGATGGAGTGATGGAATTATTGATTGAAATTCGTCAAGAAGCCCGAAAGAATAAAGATTGGGGAACATCAGATAAGATTCGAGATGGTCTAAGTAAAGTAAGTATTGTCTTAAATGATGGAAAAGATGGGACGACTTGGTCTCAAAATTAAAAAAAATAAAACATGAACAAAATACACCTAATTCTCTTTCTTATTTTGGCAATAACTTTTTCAAATTGTAAAGGAGATAAGAACAATAATTCTAGTTCAACAACAGTGACGCCCAAGAAAAATAAAAGATCAATTCCTAAATTTGATGCTCAAAATGCTTATGACTTAGTAGCAAAGCAATTGGATTTTGGGGCACGTGTGCCTGGCACAGAAGCTCATGTGAAATGCAAGGACTGGTATGTAGAACAATTCAAATCACTGGGGACAATAGTGATTGAGCAAGATTTTAAGGGAACAGTATATACAGGAGAGACTTTTGATTGTACCAATGTGATTGCACAAATAAATCCAGACAAAAAAGAGCGAATAGTATTGGCAGCACATTGGGATTCACGTCCATTTTGTGATAGTGATCCTGATCCTAAGAATCATTCAAAGCCAGTACTAGCCGCAGATGATGGTGCAAGTGGACCTGCGGTCATGTTAGAGATAGCAAAGCAGATTCAAAAGAACGGTATTGATATTGGAGTTGATTTTGTATTATTTGATTTGGAAGATTATGGAAAAGAAACGGGCGAAAATGCAAGTAGAGAAGAAGTATTGGCCAATATGGAAACATGGGCAATCGGCTCAAAATATTGGGCGCAAAATCTTCATAGACCAGATTACAAACCAATATTTGGAATTTTATTGGATATGGTTGGAGCAAAAAATGCTGTTTTCCCGTATGAAGGATTTTCTTTACAGGTCGCACCCACAGTAACCAAGAAGATTTGGCAATTAGCTAAAAACATGGGCAAGGGCAATTATTTCATCCAAAAAGAAGGTGGAAGTATTACAGATGACCATGTTAATGTAATTAAATATGCTAATATCCATATGTTGGATATAATAAATATGCCCAATAATGATAATCATGGATTTGGAGATTATCATCATACCATAAAAGATAATATGGATATCATTGATAAAAGAACACTTGGAGCCGTTGGACAAGTTTTATTAGCGGTTTTATATCGTCAATCTAATGGAGAATTTTTATAGACAATATTAATTGTAATGGCCAACAAAAAAAAATAGGCAATCCGATTTCGGATTGCCTATTTTTTTTTCTCAACTTCTCAACAAGATTTTGCTAAGGCAAAATCGACTAAACTTCTCAACCAACTATGGTCTCAATACCAAAAGCCTCTTAGTTGAAATCGTCTTTCCAGAACTATCAATAAGACTGTATAAATAAGTTCCCCTTCTCAAAGAAGAGAAATCAACAGTAATTTTTTTGCTACCAGCAATTTTATATTGATTAGACCAAACTTCTCTACCAAGAACATTAAAGATCTTCACTTCATAATCTCCCTTTGTTACATTTGAAAAATTCAATACCGAACTATCAATAACAGGATTTGGTGTAATATTCAAATTAGGTTTTACGAAATCAACAGAAGTATTGAAAGTACCCAATTCATTTTTCTTATATGAAACGCCACTAATATTTTTATCAGTATCCAAAGTAACTGTTAAAATAGGAGTTACAGTTTCATTACTATAATAAGCATAGCTTTCAATTGTAACATCCCCAAGCCCATCAAAAGGTAAAAAAGAAGTAATATCTATCCAGATAGTACCTAGTTTACCTTCTACTTTTGTATTTCTAGTTTCAATAGATTTGATTCTTAAAGCATCATATTCACCCCCAGGTATTTTTACGATTCCAAAACCTTCTGCAATATTGGTAGTATGAGAAACGATTGATATTTTAATAGAATCTGGTTTAATTGGAGAACTCGCAAACAAAGTATCTGGAAGTTGGTTGGCATCAAAAGACAAAGAAACGTCAAAATCACCATCAAATAAATCACCAAAATTAAAAGGGGCTTTTCTACGAGTTACTGGAGCAGAAGGTGTCATTTTAACAGGAACATCAATTCCTAAATATTGTTCACCTATAAAACCAATATAATCATAAGTGTTTGCATCCGAGAAATAAAAAAGAGATCCTCCCGTTTGGCTATCAACCAAAACTAAATTTGCGGTTGGAAATGAATCTTGCAATTCACTCTCTGAAGCAGCAAGATAAGTTTGTGTATAAGAATCTGTTTCAGTCAAGCCACTAAAATCAACATCATGATTGCCACCAGATGGTAATACCAAATCAGTAAAATTTTCAGCAACAGAAATTTCAATCTTATCTCCAGCTGTAGGCAAATAGTCACTCGTCAACGTAATTTGTGCAAACAAACCAGTAGAAAAAAGTGAAACAATAAGTATAGTAAAAAGTAAATTTCTATTCATGTGAAAATTTTCTATATAAAAGTAAGAACCTAAAGTTACAAAAATACTCTAAATATAGGCAAAAATCCAGTAATTAAGAAAATATTAACATATCGAAACAATGAAAAAGGATGGTATTTACGTGTTAATTACACCTATTTCGTTTTATATTTTTGTACTTTTGCTTTCCGTAGAAAAAAAGACAATGAAAATGGACAAACTCTCCATAATAATACCTGCCTTCAATGAAGCAAAAACGATCCATGAGATATTGGATAAGGTAAAGGACGTAGTCTTAATAAATGCTATTGAAAAAGAAGTCATTATTGTAAATGATTTCTCTACGGATGATACGGAGAAAGCAATTTTAAAGTATAAAGCAGAAAATCCAGAATTGAATATTGAATATCTTGCACACGACGTCAACAAAGGAAAAGGAGCGGCATTGCATACGGGGATAAAATATGCGACAGGTGAATATCTAATTATTCAGGATGCAGATTTAGAATATGATCCTAAGGAATACAATTTGCTATTGCAGCCTGTGGTGGATGGATTTGCGGATGTAGTCTACGGTTCAAGATTTATTGGAGGCAAGCCCCACAGAATTTTATTTTTTTGGCATTCTATTGGCAATAAATTCCTGACAAGGCTATCCAATATGTTTACCAATTTAAATTTGACGGATATGGAAACATGTTATAAATTATTTAGATCAGATATTATAAAGAGCTTTGATCTTAAAGAAAATCGTTTTGGTTTTGAGCCAGAAGTTACATCAAAAGTTGCGAAATATAAGGATGTTCGAATTTATGAAGTAGGCATATCTTATTATGGACGGACGTATGAAGAAGGAAAGAAAATCGGATGGCGAGATGGGCTTAGAGCAATCTATTGTATTTTGAAATATCATTAATTTAAACTAAGAAACCTAAGAAACAATTAAAAATAAGCTGTAAATTTAAGGAAACCCATAATAAAACACTATTTTTGATTTATTTTTTATCAAGTTAGGTCTTTTTTTCAGAGTTTGATTTAATTATTTGAATAAAATTTCTTAAAAAGATGAATCTACTAT
>CAMZLN010000062.1 GCA_947311465.1 uncultured Saprospiraceae bacterium | reverse complement strand
TATTGTGAATGAAAAAATATGTTGATACCCTAAATATACGGCTTTTATCGGATATTTAGGGTCTTTTTTGCATATTTTCTAGCAATAACTTACTGAATTACAGGTGATTATAAGCGCCGAGGTTGAGCCTATGTACTAACAGTGAAAATAAATAAAGAGACACACTTAATTGAACTATCCCAACAAAAATCGTAAATAGTATTTTTGAATCGTTGGCGATAGGGTTACTCGGAAGTCCGCAACACCACCCCATGTGGCTTCCAATCCAAACTATCCCCCGTAAACCCATTGGGGATACTTATCAATTCTAAAATCTCTGGTACAAACTTAATCAAGAGATAATCTTCCTTTTGATTGGGGTAGAATTTATCCCATCCATCTTTAAATTTTGTGGCTTTGATAGCCTCATCATTGACCAATGTCGCATTGCCCATTAAAGAAACATATCCAAGATTGGTTTTGTCAAAATAATGCATTGTCACCTTGGAATTATTCCTGATTTGATGGACTTTACGACTTTTAGGATTGGTTGCCAACCATATAATGAAGTCGTCAGTTGGGACAAATGGCTCCATAACACGGGCACGAGGCTGTCCCTTTTCGTCAATGGTTATGAAAGTACCAAAGTAGGTGTTTTGGATGATTTTTTTTGATTGTGTAATGATTTTTTGTTCTTGGGCTGAGAAATCAACTCGATATTGCTTTTCTGAATTCATTTCAGAACAGGAATAAAGAAATAGAAATGGAATAATGAATCTTATTTGAGTTAACATAAATAAACTGTTCAAAAATTGTTCAAAATAATACGCTTTTGGTGATAATATATCTGAAATATAATTCCTAATATGAAAAAAGTATATTAAAAATCAAAAAAGGACAATTCAGCAAGCCAAATTGTCCTTTCAAGATTTCCAAAATAATTTTATTAATTCAATCTAAAAGTAATTCTCACACCTCCTTTCGCATTGGTAATCGGAAATGATTGTAAAGTTTTAGGAATTGTTCTTGAATAATCAAAAAACAATTTCATATTCAAATTTTTATTCACATCATAATCCACGGATGGAGAAATTCTAAGCGTCAAAGCCCCACGCGTTGGATCCGCAGTTCCTTGATCTAAAACACGATTGATAGTGATATCGTCTTTATATGAAAAATCAAACTTAAAATTCAGATCACTACCTTTTTGTTCTTTTCCTTTTGGATTATCACTGTTATCGTCTGCACCACCAATTTTGATTTTCGATTTTTTCTTACGCTTTGGAGTTTTTCCTGTAAGATCAAATTGCAAAAACCCAATAACAACATCCTTCATTCGATATCCAAAAGAAAAAGTATATTCCGTAGATTTTGACTCCGCCAATTGTGAGTTAGTAGCATTCATTGCCAATTCACGACTTTTCTTTAAATCCAATCGAAAGGACATATCATTTTTTAATTTCATATCTATTCCCAACAAAGGAGAAAAACGTTCTGAAATCAAGATTGCAGGAACCTCATACTCCGAATAAAAATCATTGGTTGTTTCATTTCTAGCTTCAAATGGATTAGAAGCATTATAATTCAAATCAGTTGCAAAGGAGCTAATTGTCATTGTTGATTTATAACCGTGCTTCAAACTGAAACTAGCTAAATGATCCTTAAACCAATCCAATTTACTCAGTCCACTATAAGTTAAATTCCAATTGGGTCTAGGCAATGATGCAAATAATTTATCCCAACCCGTAGGCGTCGTATTGATGTCATCACCTGTGTATGCAGATAAAAATGCGGGTACGATGACTTCAATCTGATTTCGTCCATATCCTTCACGATAACCCGTTGAATCGACAATTGGAGTTCCTTCAGGTGCAATTCTATTAGAAATAACTTTTCTATTACGTTCAAATGTTGCAAACAGAGTATCTAACTCTTCTTCTGAATCCTTAAACATAGTATTCAATGCAAGATAAGAAATCGAAAATGCCCCCACGTCTTTTGGTGTTAGATGCTGAAAGCCTGTAGAATCTGGTACTTTGAAGAATTCAGAATGATTTTTAGAATAAGATTTATCGACATTGATATCAATCTTTAACCGTTTAATTGGTTCCAATGTCAATCCTCCTGAAAACTTCTGTGTATAGCTTTGAAGTACTTCTTGATTCATAAATACATTATCAGATATCCATCCATTTTCACCTGCTTTATCAAGCCATTGAGAATTGGGTTGAAATCCACTAACAAAATCCCATCCTGGAGCAGAAAATCCATCTTGCAAACCAAAATATTTCGGCTTTGGCAAAAATCCTGGTATTACAGATCTGAAATCTTCACTATAAGAAAACTTAGCTTTTCTAACCAATAATAAAGGGCGAATCACTAAACGTTCAGCAGTTGTCACTTGCCGTTCTTTCTTTTTCTTCTTCTTTTTATTCTTTTTATCATCTTTCTTGTCCGTTTCTTTATCAGGTTTTACAAATCTGCTTTTCTTTTTCTTCTTCTTTTTCTTATTGCCACTTTCAATTTTCTTTAAGTATTTTGATTTTTTATACAATTTTGTAAAATCAAAATCACCATTTACCGATCTATTTTGGTTGTTTTGAATGATATTTCCAAGAGAATCTAAACCCATTGTCGCAGCATTCCATGAATATCCAGCAGAAGCTTTAGTTGTTAAATTAATAAAATCCAAACCTGGAAAATATTTCAATGGGACCTTATAGCTAGCCGTTACATTTTGAGTAAAATCTTTCGTTCTTCCGAGATTTTTCAAATTTTCTTTGACAAAAGCATCTTGAACTTCTCTTGTAATAGGCTCCATGGTTACGTAGTCAAAATTATCCAATTCATCAACAATAGACCGATTCATAGCCGAATATGAAAAGTCCAATGACTTCGCCAATTTCCAATTCAAATTATAGTTTCTATCCCAAGTAAAACTCTTAGAATAAAAAGTATTATCATCACCGTCACCACCAGTAAAACGATATCGAGTAGATGTGATATGTCGATTCAATTGATTTTTCACCCCATAAGAACTTGGTATCGGGTTAAAATTAAATTCCTTCAACCATTTCAAAAATTTATCATTTTTTATCTTCTTAAACGGTTGAATACTATAGGGTTTTGCGCTATAACTATAATTAAGAGCACCCGTATAATCTCTTGCCTTGTCCTCTTCTATAATTGGATCTCTCTTGAGCGTTTCGGTATAAGTATAGGTTGCACTCAAATTTTCAACATCCCAAGGCATAGGTTTTCTATCCTTTTTCATCCTATCTTTTCTTACATTAGAGAAATTTAAACTTTTTACAGAAGTAAAATCTCTAGCCTGCTCTTGTATTTGCTTTTTGTCATCTCCTGCTGCTCTTGCCAATTTTTCTTGCAACGGAATATCCAAGTCATAAGGATCGTATTGAGGGTCTTTGTAGGTATTAGAAAGTTGTGCATAAAAAGGAACTTTGATACCCGTAACTTCAGGATATAAAAACTTTCCTAATTCAGCACTTGCAGAAACATCAAATGATGAAATCTGTTCTCGTTGTCTATTTTCCAATTTTTCTTCGATAGCCCCCCACCCGATACTACTATAGTTTCCAGAAGCACTGATACTTCCAAAATCAGCCAATGTCATATCAATTCTAGCCAATGCAGCATGTCCGCCTTTTTCGTCAAGACCACTAACACGCAATTCATTTACCCATATTTCTGCACAGTGAGATTGTCCATCATTTGGAGTATCGACTGTATTTTGTGTATTTCTGATACCAATCATAACCCCTCTTACGGCACCTAGATTAGGATTTCCAACTACACGTGCAATTGCGCCCCTATTTTCGGGATCTTCTAATTCAAATATTTCGGAAGATGATTGTCCTGCACTATTTCTTTCAACTTTTATATCTTTTAAAAATTTCAAAGGAAAATCAAAATTAATTTTACTCCATACTTCTTTTTTATATTCAGGATCTTGAACATTAGGCGGTAATTTATTAACATCTGATAAAACCATTGGAACCTCATATTCATAATAATTTCTTTCAAAATCACTACCGATACGAACAAATATTTTCATGTCATTTGAATCGATATTTTCTTGAGATTCTGCGTGGATAAACATTTTCATCCTTTCATATAGTCTCAAATCTAGACGAATATTTTTATAAATAGCTCTTGCATCGCCATCCCCTAAATCACAAACATTAATCGAAAGAGATTGCTCGTTTTGTTGAATATTTGGGTACGCCCCTAGTGATGCTTCACGTTCTACTCCAGGAGGAACGGTATAGTTAAATGGCAATCTATTGGCATGCTCTTCAATATTAATTCCATTCACATCAAAAAGAGGATCATTATCTTGTGGCTCTTTAGGTCCGCTAGCTTGCAAATTTCTTTGATATCTCCTCCATTGATTTCTTACCAACTCAAAATTAGCAAATCTCAAATTCACTCTTTTATCCCACCCATTCATATACAATCTAATAAATCGAACTGATCGAAAATCGGCAATTCCACCTACTTTTGATGTGTATTGATCTAAAGGAATTTTAAAACGGTACCATGTTCTACCAGACGCTTCATCTTTTCGAGCATCTGTTACATATTCTGTTGGAATCATCTCATCACCATCTCTTTCCATGTGGATTTTATATTGAAAATAAGATTCTAATTCATTCAAATTGTTATCTCTATTCAAATCTTCTCCATCAGGTAGGTTTGTACTTGCTCTCAAAGTAGTTCCACCAGATTGTTGAGAATTACCTTGTGGATTATTAAATTTATCATAAACCACCAGTGGGTTTTGCTTTACAACAGCATCTTCATAATCGGTGTAATACTTAAAGTTGTCATTGGATGGATCATTTTTAAAAGCATTTAACCAATTAGAATTGGTAATATGTGATTCATAAGCTTTCACCACTTCATCAAATTCTGTAAGTTCTTCTGCATCAGTCAGTCCATCAAGACCAACATCTTGTTTTGATCTTGCTTCTTCATCATTCGCAAAGGCATTAATCAAAGGAGCTACTCTTGGCACTTTTCCCCAATTGGTTCTATCTACAGGTCTTTTATCTTTTCCACTTGGCAATCCATTTTCTAGAAACTGTCTTGAATCTCTCAATATATCTTCAGAGACATTTCCAAGATTAATATAAAAATCTCCATGATTAGGCACATTACCACCTGGATATCCTTCTTGAATAAATGGACTCATCATCCAAAATTCAATATATTCATAGTTAGATTGTTCAAAATCATTGGTCTGAATTGATCTCATTATCCCTCCCCATCGTGATTCGGGATTAACCAATCGTCCATTGGTGGCGATTCCATCAGAATATTCAGTACCCGCAGGTTTTTCAAAATTATAAGGTCCTCTTTCTAGAGGATCAAAAGACATATTGATACCGTAAATCACATTCAACTGCCCTGGG